>JAFZFQ010000022.1 GCA_017555825.1 Bacteroidaceae bacterium
CAACCATAATCATTTTTTTATTGACGCTTTATTTTGATACCTTATGAAAAAAATCGCATTTGCGATTTTATTATTTGTGCTTGCTATACCTTATGCAGTAGCACAATGGAGTAACAAAGCCGAGGAGACACTCCTCGTTTATAGTGGCCCGATCAACGAGCCCGAACTTGCGTTAGCTCCCAATGGCAATACTTGGGTTTACTATCAAGTAGCTGCCGACGAAAATTACAGTGGCCTCACAGTGTGCTTGCAACTTGTAGATACACTTGGCAACAAACTCTTTGGCGAGAATGGTTTGAAGATTTCTGACAAACCCAATCGCTCATGGCTCCTCTGCAACAAATATCTTTTTGTAGACCGCGATGGCAATGCTATCGTAGCCGTTCATGACATCCGCAATGCGGTTGACACCAAATATTTGAGCTATACTATTTACAAAATATCACAAACCGGCGAGTTCCTTTGGGGCGAAGATGGTTTGGCTCTTGAAGGCACCGAAGCCTTTGCCACCAGCAGTCACATGAGCACGACTCAAGTAGACGATGGTAGCTATGTATTGGCATGGGATGTTGTCAATCCCGAGACCGAGCAATACGAAGTGAGAATGCAACGCATCAGCCCCGATGGCGAGTTGTTGTGGAATACCAAGGACGTAGCTATCACCGACCCCAGCGGTCGCGTGCTCAATACTTGGCCCACAGTAGTAGATGCCGGTTTCAATCAAGTTATTGTTATTTACTTTGCCGGTTCGAGCTACGATATGTATGCGCGTAAACTCGACTTCGACGGCTCATCGGTATGGAGCGAAGATACTCGCTTGTATCGTGCCGGTTGGACCCAAATTCCTGCATGGAGTGTAATCGATGTAAAACCCTCGGGCGACGGTGGTGCTATTGTAGCATGGGCCGACGACCGCTTTTTGACCGGTTCAAGTACCTATTTGACCTATGTAAAGGGTAATGGCGAGATAGGTTTTGCTGCCGGTGTCGATGGTCAAAGATTGGGCTATAACGACTTTATAGGCACTCAAGCCTATTGTATGTATGACCCCCATACCGATACATTCTTGGCTTTGTGGCGTGAGGCATATTCGGCCTTGTACTTCAGACTCATGGCCCAACGCATCACCAAAGACGGCGAGTTGCTTTGGGGTGAGACAGGTTATGAGTTGACTCCTTTCTCAGACAGCCAATATGGTTATGGTACTATCCAAACTGCTCCCGACGGACAAGCCGCCTTCTTCTACATGCACAACAACGCAGTAGATAGAAACACCGAGATGTATGTTACATTGTTGAATGTAGCCGATACTACCTTGCGTCAAGACATGCTCTTTAGCGATGCCAATGCTTTCTGCGAGAAGTACGACTTGCAAACCACAGCATTGACACCCCAAAATAGTTGGTCTACTATGTGGTTGGAAGGTCTTGCGGGTGGTGCTCTCGATATGAAGATGCACCGCATCAATGCCGACTTGACCCTTGGCAACAAAGATGCATCGGTAGGTGCCATCGAGGCTCAAAACTTCACCTTCTCGGTAGTATCGGATATGGCACAAAGCGCTACTCTGTTTGCTGTAGAAACACAACAAACTACTCAAGCCGTGTTGACCGTATACGACCTTAGTGGTGCAGTGGTGGCTACACCCTTCGATGGCGTGTTGAATGCCGGTAAACAATATATCGAGTGGAACGCCAACGCTCCCGCCGGTGTATACTTGGCAACTCTCGCTACAACAAACGGTGTAAAAACTGTAAAATTATTAGTAAAATAATGTATATATTCCCAGCGAATAGAATGCAACAGATTTTTGCTCAAAAAAAATGTTAGAATTTTCGAAAAAAATATCGAAAAGTTGTAGTGATATTTCAATTTATGTGCTAAATTTGTAGCATTCTATTCCTGCGGGAAAAACCAATCAGAAAAACAATTAATAATAATAAATAATAACCTTAATGAAAACGCTTATGAAAAAGCTATTTTTACTTTTTACAGTCTTGTGTGCTGCTGTTGCACTACAAGCACAAGTGATCTCGGGTTACACCGTTAAAGGATCTCAAGGTACTTACACCGCCATTACAGGTGGTGCTGTTATGGACACTACCGGTATGGGCGAAAAAATGTATGAAAAAGCATGGTTCCCCGATGGTATTGCAACCGGATTGGTAGAGAAAGCCGGTTTCCCTATTGGTTTCGATTTTACATTTAATGATATTATTTGCAACCAATTTGCTATTGGTACAAATGGTTACCTCGCTCTCGGTCGTGATAAAATCTCTATCGACGTTTCTAATGGTAAATGGATGCTCTCTCGTGAAGACAATGCCGACAATGTATTGGGTGTTGTGCCTAATGCCGACATCGTATTGCGCGAAAATACTCAAGTGAGCTACAAGCTCGAAGGTGAAGCTCCCAACCGCACACTCGTTGTACAATATGACAACTGGGGTGTAAACCTTGGATGGAGCGATGATGATATCATTTCACTTGACGTGCAAATCAGACTCCACGAGACTACCAATACTATAGAATATGTGTTTGGTGAGGCTGTTGGTACATCTACAAGAACCAAAGGTTTCAAGATTGGTTTGCGTGGTAACTACGAAGACGAGTTGACTCTCGCCGAGGGTGAAAATGAAGGTATGCTTGAAGCACATGCCGAAACTGGTGACAATTCACTCTTCCTTGGTGTTGAGACATTGTTGAACGGTTATACATTTGTATTTACAGCTCCTGGCGACTGTGTTACTCCTGTTGAAGCTGTAACAAACCTTACTCTCAATGCAACAACTCTTGAGATTTTTGGTGAGTTTACTACTACTACCGATGCTCACAAATACCTCATTATGCTCACAGAGGGTACATGCACCGATGCTCCTGTCAATGGTAAGTTCTATTATCCCCTCGATTCTATTGGCAACTCTATCGTCATGACATTCGATGCCGAAGATACTATTACTATGCCTTACCAAATTAAACTTAAGTCTTCTACAGAGTATGAAGTAAGTATCTATCCTGCTGCTACTTTGTGTTCAGGTGGTCCTCTTTATGGTCCCGTAGTAAAAGGTAAAGTAAGCTCTAAACCTTCGGCTGTTACTTCTGTAGATATTACATCTACTACACTTAACAGCCTTACACTTGATGTTGTGGGCAATGGTACAGACAATGTAATGGTATTGCTTACTGACTCAGTTCGCGAAAATCGTCCTTATGCCAACGTAAGAGAGTTTGGTAATCCTCAAGGTCCTCTTGCTGTAGGTGATCTCGTAGATGGTCTCGGTCGCGTAGTATATATGGGTCCCTCTGCAGAAAATGTATTGGTAGAAGGTCTTGAAGCAAGCACTGCTTATTATGTACGTGCTATCAGCTACGATGCCAACTATAACTATGCAACAGAAGTTGTTGAAGATAAAGATGCTACAGTCATTACACTTCCTTGGTGTCCCGACTTGTCAAAAGAAGACCGCAGTGATGTTCCCGCCGGTTGGACTGCAGGTGGTCAAGGTAAAATGCTTGTAAACTCAGCTAAATCTAAATATGGTGTTGATGCATGGCAAGTTTTGTGTACTACTAACCAAAATGCTACAACAGGTGCTTTGAATACACTCTCATTCGGTCGCTTCTTGATCAACCAACGCGATGCCGCCCTCACATTCACATATAATATGTACATTTGGGGTCGTTTCGCAAACACTATCTACGATACATGGGCAGAGACCGATACATTGGCCGTACAAGTACGTCGCGATGGTGGTGAGTGGATCAACCAAACTCTCATCCTTGCTACAAACAACGCTAAGGTTGACTCTGTAAACCAATACCTCCCCGTAGAGGTTGACCTCACAGAATATGTAAATGAAACAGTTGAAATCCGTCTCTACTGGAACTGCTTTGCAAGCTCAGCTATCTATGGTAGCTTCGAACAACTCAAAGCCGACGGTCGTCCTATCCCCGTTATCCCCGTTGCATCGGTTAGCGAAATTACTTGGAACAGCGCATTGGTAACATGGCGCGGTGAGCAAGAGTCATTCGAGTTTGCTTTCGCTAAGGCAGGTGAAGAGTTTACAACTCAAATCGTAACTGAAAAACAAGTTGCTCTTACCGACCTCACTCACCTCACAGAGTATCAAGTGAAAGTACGCGGTATCGTTGCCGAAGGCGATACAACAGATTGGGGCGAAGTTGTAACATTCACAACTGCCGATCTTCCCGCATGTCCCGTGCCCGATGGTCTCGTACACGCCAACACTGAGGACTATGGTGACAGACTTTCTTGGAACCTCAACGAAGAACACCTCTCTTGGGATCTCCGCTACCGTCTTGGTACAGCTACAACTTGGACCGACGTAGAGGGTCTCGAAACCAACGAATATATCCTCCACGAGCTTCAAGGTGGTGCAGCTTACATCTGGCGTGTTCGCGCTCATTGCGACATGGACCGCGTGAGTGAGTATGCTTCTCAAGAAACATTCGAGGCTAATGCTAAGTCTGTTGTAAGTGCTGCTACAGCCGATCGCTTCAGAGTAGCTGCCAACAATGGTGGTGTTACAGTATACAACTCAGGTGTATATGTAGAGAGTGTTGCATTGCTCGATATGCAAGGTCGCGTATTGGGTTACTACGAAGTAAATGCTTGTGATAACATCACAGTGCCCACCAACATGACAGGTGTAGCTCTCGTAGTGGTTAAGACACTCAACAATCAATTCGCTTACAAGGTAAATGTAAGATAAATTTTTTCATGGAGTAAAGTTTAAGGGTATTTAATACCGGTCCGGCAGGATGCGTGAGCACCCTGCCGGTTTTTTTGTCTGCAATAGCGCTTTCTACACCTCTCTATGCGCACAAAAAAGCATAGCCTGCGTCGGTAGTAAGCTATGCTATGCGATAAAATGATTTTGTTGAGATTTTTCTATAAGCGCTATTCGTTGCGTATGGCGTCTTGTGCCAGGAGCTTGTGGCCTATGCGACAATAAAGGCACTTCTTTTGTTGGCAATACTCGTTGTAGAGCTGTATGACGGCTTGGCTGTCGAGTGCCGACTTGGCCTCTATGCCTATCGCTGCAAAGCGACGCACAATGTTGTTCTGTTCGGGGCGTAGCGACTCCCATATCCACTGTGCGCGGTCGATATATTTATCCTCGCCTATGTATATGCCATAGGCATAGAGTAGGGGCGCCACGGTGTTGATGAGGATGATGTCGATGGCGGGTATGCCCAGCACCGACGTCGAGGCCGGCGATGTGCTGTCGAAGGTGTAGTGTGTGTCCCAATAGCCTGTGAGTTGCACCTGAAATAGTGTGCGCATCTCTTCGATAGTGCCGGCTTGGCACAGGCGTGCAAAGAGTGAGAAACCTCCGTGTATGTATTGTGCGAGCATGGCCAAGCGCCTATGGGGAAAATTCTGTGGGCGTAGGCGGAAGAACTTCCAGGCCTCGACCGGTAGGGGTGTGAGGCCAAATTTGTTCTGCAAAAAGGCATATTCGCTTGCCAGACGGGTGTAGTAGGCGTCGTCGTTGCGCTTGTCGGTAAGCAATCCGGCTTGTCCCAGGAGGAAGGCCTCTATTTGCATAAGACTGTCGGCATGCTTCTGTAGGAATGCAAGTGGCAGGCTGCGGGCAAGTCGCTCAAAGGCGTCGCTATTGATGCCAAAACCCATGTTGCGCGACAAGGTTACATAGCACACCTCTTCCCAATTGCCCTTGTAGAGGTCGAGCCACGAGGCTATGCGCTCGCTCTTGGCTTGTAGGCGTTCGAGGGCAAGGCTGTTTATCCAATCGGTTATCAAAAACGGCTCTATAGTGGGAATACGCTCTCCACACGATAGTAGGGGGGCGTTCTCGGTGAGTTTCTGGAAGTCGCCACGCAGGGTGGGGGCGGCGCGCATCACAAGTTGGGGTATTATCTCGCCATTGGTGCGGGTGATGATGGCGTCGTCGAGTTCTACGATGTGCAGTATCACCGAGTCGTAGGCCTTGTCGGTGTGGTGGTTGTGGCGCTTCCAGTCGGATGCGCGGTAGTGTATCTCTATGTTGCCCACCCACATGCAGCCACCTATGCGTATCTTGGCGTTGAAAAAGTCGGGCCCTGAGTTGGTGTTGAGCCTTCCGGCGTCGATAACTTGCACTCGCTGCCCATCGTTGGTGACGAGGTGCGAGGTGTCGAGCAACTGATGTTGCCATATATATTGCATGAGTTTTTCCATGAGAACTCTCCTTGCCTTTTGCGCCGTTTGACAAAATAGGATGCGGTTCGGAATAAAAACACAAGTAAACTTGGTTTTTCTTCACTCACCTTTCACTATCTTTGCAAATGTAAACTATCTTTCTTGAAAAACGGTTGTAAGTACCGACAAATTGTTTGTAAAAATGAAAATAGCACTGATAGGATATGGCAAGATGGGCCACGTGATAGAGGAGATTGCCCTTGCTCGCGGACACGAGGTGGTGTGTCGCATAGATGTCGACAACCAAGATGATTTCCATTCGCCGGCGTTTGCATCGGCCGATGTGGCTATCGAGTTTACTACTCCCGCTACTGCTGTAGATAACTATAAGAGAGCTTTTGCTGCCGGTGTTCCCGTAGTGTCGGGTACGACAGGATGGCTGGATCGTATGCCCGAGATAAAGGCCGCGTGCGACGAGGGTGCAACGTTTTTCTATGCCTCAAACTTCAGCCTTGGTGTCAATGTGTTCTTTGCTGTCAATCGCTGGTTGGCGGGTGTGATGAATCACCTCGATGACTATAAGGTGCGTCTTGAAGAGATACACCATATACACAAGCTCGACCATCCGAGTGGCACAGCGATTACCTTGGCCGACGCGATTGTAGAGAATATAGACCGATTGAATGGCTGGAGCGAGACCGCATTGGCCGATGATATGCTACCCATTACTGCTCAACGAGAGGGTGAAGTGCCCGGCACGCATATCGTACAGTATGATTCGGAGGTAGATACCATAACCATAGAGCACCGCGCCAAGAGTCGTCGCGGATTTGCACTGGGTGCTGTGGTGGCTGCCGAGTTTACAGTGGGCAAAAAAGGATACTTGACAATGAGCGATATGCTCTCATTTTTGAAATAACAATGATATAGAGATATGGAGAATAAAATAAAAAAAGATACTGTATCGCAACAGTCGCGTCCGCGCAATTTGGTGGCGCGCCTCAAGGGTGTGAGCACAACGCGTTGGATTCGCTTTGGCGTTTTTACACTCATCTTTGTGTTGCTTACCATTTGGATAGGTAGCGCCTGGACATTCTTGGCCTATCCTCTTTTCTTTGACATCTATCTTACCCAATACATACCCTGGGGAGGCTGGCGCAATATCAAGAATCCTATCATTCGCACCGTGTGCGAGTGGATAGATGCGATAGTCTATGCTCTCGTATTGGTCTATTTTATATTTATATTTGCTTTCCAAAACTTCCAGATACCTACACCTTCGCTCGAAAAGTCGATGCTTGTAGGCGACTTTCTCTTGGTGAGCAAGGTCAATTATGGCCCTCGCTTGCCTCAAACACCCATTCACTTCCCCTTGGCGCAGCACACAATGCCCATTGTCAATACCAAGTCGTATTGCGATGCTTGGCAATTGCCCTATAAGCGCCTGAAGGGCTTGGGTAGCGTAGAGCGCAACGATATTGTGGTGTTTAACTTCCCCACCGGCGATACCGTGTGCAGCAATATGCCCAACCCCGACTATTACACATTGGTACACTATTTCGGCCGTGAGGCAGTACACCGCGACAAGGCTCGCTTTGGCGACATCATCTACCGACCCGTAGACCGTCGCGAGGCCTATGTTAAGCGCTGTGTGGGCCTTCCCGGCGAAGACTTTGAGATACGCAACAATGTTATCTATATAGACGGCGAGGCGATAGAGTCGCCCAAGCGCATGCAGCTCAACTACTTTGTGAAAACTACAGGCAACAAGTTGAGCGAGCGAACCTTTGAGGAGTGGGGTATAAGTGTCGACGACCGCATGTATGTCAACAATTCGCCCAATGCACCCTATCTTTTTGCTTCGTTGGGCATCACACCCAATGCGGCAGGAGGCTACAACCCTGTCTATCACTTCCCCCTCACTGAAGAGGCTCGTGCCAAGGTCGAGGCTTCGAATTTGGTAGAGCAAGTGGTGGTAGAGCCCGGTGAAATGGGTGGCGAGGTATTCCCCATGGATGGCGTACACAATTGGACACGTGCCGATTTTGGCCCTGTGTGGATTCCTGCCAAGGGCGCAACCTTGCAGCTCACTGCCGACAACTATTCGCTCTACGAGCGTGCTATACGCACATACGAGGGCAATAAGGTAGATATGCGAGGCGGTGTTATCTATATCAATGACGAGCCTGCTACCGAGTATACGTTCAAGATGGACTACTACATGATGTTGGGCGACAATCGCGACAACTCGGCCGACTCGCGCTATTGGGGTTTTGTGCCCGAAGATCACGTGATAGGAAAGCCCGTATTGGTACTTATTTCGTTGGATAAGGACAAGAGCTGGTTTGGTGGCAAGTTCCGCTGGAATCGCTTTATGCGCACGGCAAGTTCGTTGGTAGATTGATTATGTCGCGTAGAGGTTCTACTATCCTATGGGGTGTAGCTGTTGTGTTGGTGGCACTGCTACTCACAGCGCTGTGTCGCATCTTTGTTGTAGAGATGTATACTGTTGCGCCTCAACAGATGGAGAATACCCTCTTGCCCGGCGATAGGGTGCTGGTAGAGAAGTGGCACTATGGAGTGCGTCTGCCGCAGTCTTATATATCGCTGCCATTTGTCGATACGTTGCCCGGCACGGATGTACCTGCACGCTTGCCCAAGACTCCCTTGCCATACAAGCGAGTGGGTATGAGAATGGTGCGGCATAACGATGTGCTACTCTGCAACTATCCTACCGGCGAGGCGAAACCTATAGCTCACTATCCCTCGGTTGTGGCGCGCTGTATTGGTGTGCCGGGCGATACCGTAGAGGTGTGTGGCGATGCGCTGTATATCAATGGACAGCCCTCGGTGCAATGTCCACTCGTAACCGAAGCCTATCTTGTGGGCGACTCGCTGTTGGCGGTGGTAGAGGGTGCTATGATGGCTCTATGGGGCGAGACAATGCCACGACAGGAGGTAGGTGAGCAGTCGCTCTTTTTTATAGATCGTTACTGTCATAACAAACTCGCTACTCAATTACCCGCCGAGCAGATGCCTCGCTTGGTAACGCTATCGCAAGACAACTATAGAATAGAGTTGCCTCCTTATGGTCGTGAGGCAGTAATCACTTCGAATAACGCAGCCTTCTATGCCGATATTATCAACCGCTATGAGCCTTGTGAGGTAGAGTTGCGAGGAGACGAACTCTATAGAGATGGCTATAAAATAACAAGCTACCAATTCTCACAACCCTACTATTGGGTGGTGTGCGACAATCGCACGGCGTCGACCGATTCGCGCAGTTTTGGCGTGCTGCCCCATAGCCATGTTATAGGACGTTGTGGTATGATTATTTTCTCAATAGATGCTACAAAAAGGGGATTTGACTCCTGGCGTATCAATCGATTTTTTCAATATCGCAAGCTATGAATAAACTATATATGCCCAGTGCCTATTGGGCTCCGATAAGCTACTATACAGCCCTGTATAGACATGGCGGAGCTGTTATAGAGCAGCACGATGCTTATATCAAGCAGACCTATCGCAACCGATGCACCATCGTGGGAGCACAGGGTGTGCAAGTGCTCACTGTACCTATCGAAAAGCCTGCACCGCGCATGCTCATGCGCGATATTCGCATCAGCGATCATGGCAATTGGCGACACTTGCATCGTTCGGCAATAGCGTCGGCCTATGGTTCGTCGCCTTTTTATGAGTATTATGCCGATGACATCAATCGCTTCTATGAGCAACGATATGACTACCTGATAGACTATAACTGTGCGCAGATAGAGAGCGTGTGTGGTTGGTTGGGTATAAACCTCGATATATCGCGCAGTGACTCATACTTGTCGGCTACTCCCGGCGATGTTGTCGACTTGCGCGAGGCTATACACCCCAAGCATCCCGATATGGAGCGCTTGGCAGCCTACATGCCCAAGCCCTACTATCAGGTCTTCTCGGCCCGCCATGGCTTTATGCCCGACTTGTCGATACTCGACTTGTTGTGCAATATGGGCAACGAGTCGTTGCTGTTGCTTGCGGGTAGGTATTAGCAATATACTTTTTGATATTATACACATAACGCCCAAGCAGAATAGTTGCATGGGCGTTGTGCGTATAAAAAATATCGATACTTGACGGGTTTGTATTGCCTTAGATTTGCTGATTGTGTATATAGATAATGTAAGATTGTAATAATGCAGCGACAATAGTAGCCCTCGGGTATCGATACTATGTAATGGGGTGTGTTCCCCTCTTTGACTAAAAGAAAGCAGCGACTCACGTGTATGGGCCGCTGCTTTTTTACCTTTACCGTTGGTATCTTATTTACGGATACCAAGCTCTTTTTGAGCGATGATGGCACGGTAGCGGTTGATGTCGGTGCGGATAAGATAATCCAACAAACGACGACGTTTACCTACCAACATTTTAAGAGCGCGTTGAGTGGTATAATCTTTGTGATTTGACTTGAGGTGCTCAGTCAAATGAGAGATACGGTATGAAAACAATGCAATCTGTGCTTCGGGTGAGCCAGTATCAGTGTTAGACTTTCCGTACTTCTCAAAGATTTCCTGTTTTTTCTCAGTGGTTAAATACATTTCCTTGAGTTTTTAGTTGTTATATAATATTTTGAGCGCACAAAGGTAAGCATTTCTTTTATAACTGCAAAGGTTTGGCCTACTTTTTTGCTTTATCTTGCTGTTATTGTGCTGTTTCTATCTTTGTGGGGTGTGTAATCGGCATTTATTGCAGGCACACCTTGGTGGCAATATTGTTGCACACGGCTATATAAATGCCGGCCTCGGGTGCGGTTACTTGGTCTTGGCCATGAGCTACAATGACACCTTGCATATTGTAGAGTGCAATCTCACCCTTGCAGTAAATGGTGCGACATCTAATCTTCATGCCGTTGTCGTGTGTTGTGCTGTTTATTGCCGAGTATATACCCTTCAGGCCCTTGCTATCGTACATGCCGTTGTTGTAGAGTACCAAGTCTTCGGTCTGATGCTCGCCTACGCCACTCTTGCCGTCGTTAAATATAATCATGGGCTGAACGGGTGTGTAGCCGGGGTCGAAGCTGATGGTATAGTATTCTGTGCCCTCAATGTTTACAGTTGTCTTGGTGCGAGTGCCGGGCCAGTCGCCGAGCAGATTTGTTACTTTGTTATTGTAGTAGTCCCAGCTGTATACATATATCTTTTGCCAACCGGTCTCTGCGGGGTCGAAGTATACGGTATATGTGGTGCTTGTGGGCTCTTTCTCGATGTCGCCCCAGTGCTCGGCAAGGAATTCAACACGCTCACGGATGTTGTTCTTCATCGTTGTGCCATCCTTGGTTACATTCGAGCTTCCATAGTTGGGCCAGCGCTTGTCGTCGGCTTGTATAGCTGCCTCGTAGTTGACAACAAAGTTGTCGATAAAGGTGTATATTTCGTCAAAGTTGTTCTCTCGGAACGAGTACCACACCTCTTTTACCTTCTCTTCAAATCGGGGGAATTTGGCTATTTCGCCTATCCAGGTCTGTCCGAAGGGTGGATTTTCGTAGATAAACTGTCCGCTACCACGACGGAAGGTGTTTCCAAAATCCCATACGGGGCCAAACATCCATTTTTGATTTTCTCCTTTGTCGCGGTGCATGTAGCAACTGCCGTGGAATGACTCGGCGTTGTCGAGTATCTCTTGGATGATGTAGAATCGCACCAAGCGGTCGAGGTCTATATACTCCTCCCATTTGGTCGAGTTCTTATCCTTGTCGTATATGGCCTTGTCTATGGCTACCATCTGTTCGCGCAGATAGTTTTCTTGCTCGTCCGAAAGCTCTTCAGGGGTCTTATAGGTAAAGATGATGCGTTCGCCATTGCCTTCGGTTATGCGCACGTGGGGGTCGCTGTCGTAGTTGTCTATCTCTACCAGCCATCCGCCTGTAATGGCTTCTTCGTCGCTCTCGCCATCGGCCTGCTCTACGATATTTACACGGTCGCTATCTACGCGGATGGTCTCGGTGAGGAAATACAGTCCTATATACTCGTTGTTGAGAACGACCTCGACAGGCTTGTCTGATGGCGTCCAGGGCATGTCGAGCATGCGAGCCAATTGGTAGCCTACTGCATTACGCAATCCCGAAAGCTCGTCGTCGGCATTGGCCATAAGGGCAAAGTGCTTACTCTTTTTCATGCCCAAGATGGCTGTCTTAGAGCCAAACTTGAGTCGGTAGGGTTTCTTGTCAAATCCGTTCCAAGTCCAGTTGCCTCGACCGCGTATTTCGAGTGGCAGTTGTGCATTGGCACTACCCAGTGCCTCTACGCCCTCGCAACCCATGGGGTCGAGATAGTATGTTGCATTGATATAAGTATCTTTAGATGTGATAGGCTTGCTGTTCTCGGTGTTGATATACATAACCGGTATTGTGCCCGAGAATGTGGCATCATCGGCCCAGACAAAAGTAGTGCATATAAGGGCTACTAAAGTGGCGAAAATTTTGTGGCGTAACATATTTATACAATGTATATATGAGAGTATCGGTGTGCAAAGGTATAAAAACTGCCGAAGATATTACTCTCTTAATCACACAATATCATGCATGGCGTGCAATAGTTTGCACTGTGTGGTGCAATGTGTGTGCGCAAAAAAAAGAGGTTGCGCCTCGTGCGAAGCGCAACCTCATATGTTTTTTATGTATCTCAATGCTTAGAGAGCAGCGATATCATATTTGGCAAACTCGAGGTCTTTAGCAGCCATGTCGCGCATGTTGGCGTCGAGGCGGAAAGATTGACGGAGATTTGAATTTACCATTTGTTGGTTGTTGGTGCGAGCGCCCAATACAGCGAGCAAGTAGTAAGTAGTTGCGTCGGGAGTGGGGATAGCAGCCAATGTAGTGCGAGCTTTGTTGTAGTCTTTAACCATGATTTGAGCCAAAGCAGCGTTGTTGCTCTTAGC
The DNA here is from genome assembly GCA_017555825.1 of Bacteroidaceae bacterium. Taxonomy (GTDB): domain Bacteria; phylum Bacteroidota; class Bacteroidia; order Bacteroidales; family Barnesiellaceae_A; genus Barnesiella_A. The sequence goes on from JAFZFQ010000022.1 coordinate 13,088, forward strand.
GTCACCGAAAGACTTCACAGCACCGTTGTAATCACCTTTCTTGAGGAGATATACGCCCAATGCCTCGTTAACCTCGGGAACTTGACCAGCTTTACCAAAGGCAGCAGCAGCTTGATTGTTCTCACCGTTCAACATGCTGATAAGACCTTGGTTCATGATAACCTCGCCTGAAGTAGGAGCGAGTTGGTTGGCTTTCGCGAAGAGAGTAGCAGCAGTCTCGTAGTTACCAGCCTTGTAGTACATCATACCCAAGTTGTTGTAGCCACGGAAGTCGTTGGGATAAATCTCAGTTACTTTGCTGTAGATAGCTGTTTTGCCGGCAGCGTTCTTGGTGATAGCAGCAGCATAGAGCAACTCGTCAACGCTGAGTGAAGCGGGATCAGACTCAACGAGAGCCAAGATCTCGGCATCAGACTTACCGATTACGTTGATAGAAGCTGTAATGCGTGAACGACGCAATTCGGGGAGAATCTCGTCGGCCAAGTCACCGTATACAGAAGAGAGGTTTTTGATCTCACGCTCACGTTGTTCGGGATCGTTGTACATCTCGAGAACGCGGAGAATCAAGTTCTTGTCTTGGATGTTTGAAGCGGCAACAAGCTCACGGAAGCCTTCCCAGTCCTCAGCAGTAAACTCAGCAGTGAGTTCGGCCTCAATCTTGTCTTTCTTCAATTGTTTTTGCATCATCTTCACAGTGTTGTTCTCACGACCTTCGGCAAGGCGAGTGTTGAGGTTGAGGTCACCATCGGGAGAAGCGTAAGAAGAGATGTTTACGTTTTCAATCTCCAAGTTCTCAGTAGCGTTGGCAACACGGAGTTGCTCTTTGAGAGCTTCGATGTCTTCTGAACGCAACTCTTTGTTACGGATGTTAGTTTGGTGAATGAGGAACTTGATGTCGGCAGTGTACTTCTCGTTGATGATGCGTTGGAACTTGTCGGCAGCGATAGCGGGGTTTACAGTACCAGCGTTGGCCAACTCGGCAGTTGCCAATACACCCTCAGCAACCTTCACGCGGGGCAACTCGTAAGTTTTGTTGCCTTGTTGAACGTTGAATGCGAGGTAGAGACCCGATTTTTGCATCTCGGGGATGTACTTGAATGCTACGGGCATTGTGATTACACCACCAGCTTTGTAAGCGATAGTTTGGTCGTTGCCTTTTACTTTCTCGCCTTGGTATGTGAAGGGAGTACCAGCAGTTTCACCTTCGGCATAAACCATGTAGGGAGTTACTGTTACAACAGCGTTTTTGTCGAAGTACTTCTCGGGGAATGTACCTGTTACAGTAGCTGTTACCATACCGCCTTTAGCCTCCAGGGGAGAGGGATTTACTTTGAAGTAATCGGCAGTGAGAGGAGTCATCTCTTTGTTGCAACCTACCAATGTCATCAAGCAGAGGAGGAGCATAGGGAATGTTAATTTTCTCTTCATAATGTAATGTATTAATAATAAAATTTGAAGCGTAATTTTTCAAGCTACAAAATTAGATAAAACTTATATATAATAAAGCCTATTTGAGTGATTTTTTTGTTAATTTTCAAGAAATAGCTTAAAAATGGGCCTGTTTCTTCTATTTATCGCTTGTTGCGGGGGTGATGGCTGATAATTTCGTGTCGCAAGAAGTGGCGGTCGAGGTGTACATAAATCTCGGTGGTGGTGATGCTTTCGTGTCCCAACATGTTCTGTATGGCACGTAGGTTGGCGCCGTTTTCGAGCAGGTGTGTGGCAAATGAGTGGCGCAGTGTGTGGGGACTCACGCTCTTTTTAATGCCGCATTGCTCGCAGGCATTGCGCACGATGTAAAACACCATGACTCGCGACATGTGGCGTCCTCGTCGGTTGAGGAAAAGATAGTCTTCTTCGCCAGGCTTTATGTCGAGCTCGCCTCTATGTTGCAAGTAGAGTTCTATCTCGGCAATGGCGGTGGGTGATATGGGTACAAGTCTTTGCTTGCCACCCTTGCCCTCAACGCAGATGTACTCGTCGTCGAGGTAGAGTTGCGAAAGTCGCAAACCAACAAGTTCCGAGACCCGTATGCCACAACTATACAGCACCTCTAAAATGGCTCTGTTGCGTTGTCCTTCGGGCTGTGTGAGGTCTATCGAGGCTATCATCGAGTTAATCTCGTCGACAGTGAGTATGGCGGGTAGGTGTCGTCCCAGTCGGGGTGTTTCGAGTTGCTCGGAAGGATCTTCTTCGATAAATCCTTCGGATATTGCAAATCGAAAGAAACTCTTGATGCCCGATATAACTCTTGCCTGAGAGCGAGCTCCTATGCCTACGTCTTGTAGGGTGCACACAAAGTTGATAAGTGTGTCGCGTTGCACCTCGTTCCACGATAAGTTTGTCGTGTCGAGGTAGCGCAACAGCTTCTCTATATCGTCTATATAGGCCTCGATGGTATTGTTGCTCATACCTTTTTCGAGTCGCAGGTGTGCGATATATCGGCGCAAGAGGTTGTCTTGTGTAACAGCAGCCATTTATCTCGTGATAATTCCGATTTTTTTTCTACTTTTGCAAAAGTTGTAATACAAAGGTACAGATTCTTACCAAAACGTACAAATCTGTGATGTTATAAACCTACTCGATAGTTATGAATATTCTTATTGTTAACGGCCCCAATCTCAATTTGCTCGGTAAGCGACAGACCGATGTTTATGGCACTTGCTCTTTTGAGAATTATCTCGATGAGTTGCGCCGGCGATACCCCCGGCACCAAATAGACTATTTTCAGTCCAACTGTGAGGGTGCTATTATCGATCGCTTGCATCAGGCCGGTTTCAGTGTCGATGCTATAGTGCTCAATGCCGGGGCATATACTCACACCTCAATTGCTATAGCCGATGCAATACGCTCTATAGAGGCTCCTGTTGTTGAGGTGCATATCTCCAATGTGCATGCCCGCGAAGATTATCGCAGGGTGTCGTATATTGCCGAGGCTTGCCGAGGCTCGGTGGTGGGCTTTGGTCTCGATTCGTATCGTGTGGCTATTGAGGCGGTTGTTGGTGTTAATAAATAGACTTTATGTACGACGCATTAGAAAAATATATCTGTCAGCACATTGATGCTGCCGAGCCGGCTTTGGCGCAGCTCGACCGCGACACGCATGTCTATCACCTGCGCCCCCGCATGGTGTCGGGACACTTGCAGGGTCGCATTCTTAAGATGATATGTCGCATGGTGCAACCCCGCCGTGTGTTGGAGTTGGGCACATTTACCGGCTACTCGGCGCTGTGCTTTGCCGAGGGTATGCCCGAAGATGGCGAGGTGCACACCCTTGAGATAGATGATGAGGTGGAGGACTTTGCTCGCGAGCACTTCGATCGTTCGCCCTATGGTCACAAGATAAAGATGATTATAGGCGATGCCCTTGAGTCGATAGCCACACTCACCGACACCTACGATCTGGTGTTTATAGATGCCAACAAGCGCGATTATATGCGCTATTATGAGGATGTGTTGCCTTTGGTGCGTCCGGGTGGTTTTATTCTTGCCGACAATACCTTGTGGGATGGAAAAGTAGTTACCGAGCCCAGTAGCAATGATGCACAAACGGTGGGTATAATGGCCTTTAACGACTTTGTTGCTACCGATAGTCGTGTGGAGAAGGTGATACTTCCTTTGCGCGACGGACTCACAATTTTGTGGAAAAAACCCTTCTAACACTTGCTGTATAGGCAGTAATTGTGTTATTTTTGCACTATATAAACCTAATAGAAAGAAAAAGTATGGAGACAACAAGACAAAATAAAATAAGCCGCTTGCTACAAAAAGAGTTGAGCGAAATCTTCTTGAACGAAACCCGCAAAATGCCCGGCACACTTGTGTCGGTGAGTATTGTGCGCATCAGTCCCGATTTGAGCATTGCCAAGGCCTATTTGAGTGTCTTCCCCTCGGAAAAGGCGCAAGAGACTATTGACGCGGTGAACGCTTCGTCGCGCGAAATACGTTACCAATTGGCGCAACGTGTGCGCTTCCAATTGCGCAAGATGCCCGAGTTGCACTTTTATCTCGATGATTCGCTCGATTATATAGAGAATATCGACAATCTACTCAAAAAATAATCATTCAAAAGCATGCGCCTTGCCATTCGCATAGCCTCACGATACCTCTTTTCCAAGAAGTCACACTCTGCTATCAATATCATTTCTATGATATCGGTGTGTGGCGTGGCTATCATTACGGCTGCGCTTATATGCACCTTGTCGGTCTACAATGGCTTCTCGCAATTGATAGGCTCGCTACTCTCCGATATTCAACCCGAAGTGAAGATTCTGCCTGCTACGGGCAAGACTATCGATGGAACGCTTGCTGTGTGGGATGAGATAGCATCGTGGGAAGAGGTTGCGTATATTACCCCTATTATTGAGGATGCTGCGCTTGCTGTGTATGACCGACAGCAACCGGTGCATGTAAAGGGTGTCCCCGATGACTACAATACGGCTGTTCCTCTTGACAAGACCATTATAAGTGGCGAATATGCACTACGCGATGAGGTAACATCTTATGCCATTATGGGTGCGGTTGCTGCTACACGCATCGAGGCAGGTGCCAACTATTCGCGCCCCATTTGGCTCTATGCACCTCGCCGTCAAGGACGGGTCAATCTGGCCAACCCGGCGGCATCGTTTGAGTCGATGCGATTTTATGTGTCGTCGGTATTTTATACCAATCAGGCCGAATACGATGACCAGTATGTATATATCCCACTCGACGATGCTCGCATACTTTTCGATTATCCCACTGAGGCTACATCGTTCGAACTGACTACGGTAGAGGGCGCTTCGGTATCACATGTTGTAGATCGCTTGCAAAAGTTGCTTGGCAAACAATATGTCGTGCAAGATCGTCTCATGCAAGGTGGCGATTTGTTCAGGTGGATACAGATTGAAAAGTGGGTAACCTTTCTAATACTCGCCTTCATTTTACTAATTGCTACATTCAACATCGTTGGATCTCTAACAATGCTCATTGTCGACAAGCAGGACGATATTGCAACCTTGCGCAAGTTGGGTGCCGACGACCGCCTCATTACCAATATCTTTATGGCCGAAGGATGGCTCATCTCGATGTTGGGAGCTTTGTCGGGACTGATAATCGGTGTTGTGCTCTGTTGGTTGCAACAAGAATTTGGACTGTTGCGACTGGGTAGTTCGGGCTCGTTTATTGTAGATGCCTATCCTGTGCAACTGCAATGGGGTGATACACTCATAGTTACCTCTATCGTGTTGTTGTTGGGTGCTGTCACTGCCGGCTATCCGGCCAAGATTTTGCGTCGCAAGCTCGGAGTGTGATTTCATTTTGTAACAATCTATTTCATCTTTACTGTTTGTAAAGCACAAAAGGTGCAAAAAAAGAAAAAAAACGACGGTTTTTCATGGTTTACCAAAAAAGATATGTATCTTTGAAAGTTGTTAGCCTTGAAAACCGATGAAACATATTCTTTTGCCCGATAATCGCCCTCGCAGGCTTGTCTTCTATCTCGCGATGGAGGAGTATGTGGCACGCTGTCTCGATGAGAAGGAGTGCTTCTTTATGTGGCAAGTAGCGCCCACGGTTATATTTGGTCGCAACCAAGTTCTCGAGGCCGAAATCAACCTTCCCTATTGTCAAGAAAACAACATTTCGATTTTCCGTCGCAAAAGCGGTGGAGGATGTGTATACTCCGACATGGGCAACATCATGCTGTCGTATATCAAAGATGGCGACTCGGTAGGGTTTGTATTCGATACATATATGCGTCTTATAGCATTTGCCTTGCAAAAGGCCGGTATCGAAGCACAGGTTTCGGGTCGTAACGATATATTGGTCGATGGTCGCAAGGTGTCGGGCAACGCATTCTATCAACTACCCGGTCGTAGCATCGTGCATGGCACTATGCTCTTTGACACCAATTTCGACCATCTTGTCAATGCCATTACACCCTCCAACAAAAAGTTGCAAAGCAAGGGTGTTGCCTCGGTGCGCCAACGCGTTACCAATCTTGTTGAGCACACATCGATGAGCATCGAGGACTTTAAAAAGCACATGATAACAACCCTGTGCGATAGCGAGCGCATGCTCACTTGGGACGAAGTAGCTGCTATCGAAGAGATAGAACGTACCTATCTCGACGAGGCCTTTATCTACGGTCGCAGTCCTCGCTACAGCTTCGATAGTGGCATGCAACACACCAAAGCCGGCGAGGTTGCTGTTGAGATAGCCTTGCGACACGGACTCATTGAGGGTGTAGAGCTTAAAGGTGACTTCTTTGTATTGCAAGACTATGCTCAGGAACTGAATAAGCGTCTCGACGGTGTGGCTTTTGAGCGCAAACCTATGCAAGAGGCTTTGAAAACATTCAACCTCGATATGTATATAAAAGACCTGACAACCGATGATTTTATAGAAATAATATTTACAGAAAACAATTAATATCAAAAACCTTATGGACAATCTATTGAAAACCTGTCTTTACGACAAACATGTGGCTCTCCAAGCACAAATGAGCCCCTTTGCAGGCTATATGATGCCTATCCAATACACATCTATCATTGAGGAGCACGAAGCTGTGCGCAACAATGTTGGTATGTTTGATGTGTCACACATGGGCGAGATTTATGTTTCGGGCCCCGATGCTGTAAAATTTGTAAACTATATATTCTCTAACCAAGTAGCCGACATGCCCGTGGGCAAGGTGCTCTATGGTTTTATGCTCTATCCTACAGGTGGTGTAGTTGATGACTTGCTCGTGTATCGCATGCAAGCCGAGAACACATTCCTTCTCGTTGTAAACGCATCGAACATTGCCAAAGACTACCAATGGGTATGTGAGCAAAGCGCCGGTTACGATGTAAAAGTAGAGAATGCTTCGGACAATGTTGCACAAATTGCCCTCCAAGGCCCCAATGCCGAGAGCGTAGCAGTCAATTTGTTGGGCTTGCCCGTTGCCGACCTTGAGTTCTATACTTTCAAAGAGTTGGAGTACAATGGCCACTACCTCATTGCCAGCCGTACAGGTTATACCGGTGAGGATGGTTATGAGTTCTATGCCGATCAAGAGACAATCTTGGCATTGTGGGACAAACTCTACAACGAGGGTAAAGTTGCAGCTTGCGGTCTTGGCTGTCGCGATACATTGCGTTTCGAGGCCGGTTTGCCTCTCTATGGTCATGAGATTGATGCCGATATCACTCCCGTTGAGGCCGGCTTGAGCATGTTCGTAAAACTTGATAAAGAGAACGACTTCTTGGGTAAAGAGGCTTGCGCTCGTCAAAAAGCAGAAGGTGTAACTCGCAAATCGGTTGGTATCGAACTCCACGACAAGGCTATCCCCCGTGCCGAGTACGAAGTAGAAGTTGATGGTAAAGTAGTAGGCCGTGTAACAACCGGTTATCGCTCTATCTCTTGCGACAAGAGTGTGTGTGTAGCCCTCGTAGACAAAGAGTATGCTGCAATGGGTAGCGAGGTTGAAGTACGCATCCGCAAGAAAACTTTCAAAGGCACTATCTGCAAACGTCGCTTCTATGAAGCCAAATACAAGAAATAATTTTTTAAACCTAACATAAACAAAAAAAATATCTAACCTTTAAAAACGAAAATATTATGAGCACAGTATTGAATGGTCTGTATTACAGCGAATCACACGAATGGGTAAAAGTAGAAGGCAATATCGCTATCGTAGGTATCACCGACTATGCACAACACGCATTGGGTAACATCGTATATGTTGATATGCCCGAAGTTGATGACGAAGTTGCAAAAGAAGAGGACTTTGGTGCAGTAGAGAGCACAAAAGCTGCCAGCGACCTTATCTCGCCCGTAAGTGGTACTGTTGTTGAAATAAACGAGGCTCTCGAAGATAGCCCCGAGCTTATCAACGAAAATGCTTTTGAGAACTGGATTATGAAAGTAGAAATGAGCGACGCTGCCGAGCTAGAAGGCTTGATGGACGCTGCTGCTTATGAGGCTTTCTGCGCTAACGAACACTAATCCACGCCCTACTATGAGTTTTTCATATTTTCCCCATACCGAGGAAGATATACAAGCTATGTTGGCACGTATCGGCATGAAGTCGCTCGACGATCTTTATGCCGATATTCCCAAAGAAGTATTCTTCTCGGACGACAAGGAGTATGACCTTCCCTCGGCCTATAGCGAGGAGGAAATACGCCGTCGCTTTGCCGAATTGGAGAGCCGTAACCGCAACCTTACCGTATTTGCCGGTGCCGGTGCATACGACCACTACGCTCCTTCGGTAATTCCTTATTTGTTGCAACGCTCTGAGTTTATCACCGCCTATACTCCCTACCAAGCTGAGATTTCGCAAGGTACATTGCGCTATATCTTCGAGTTCCAAAGCATGATTGCTTCGCTCACCGGTATGGATTGTGCCAATGCCTCTATGTATGATGGCCCTACTGCTGCCGCCGAGGCTGTGATGATGGCTCTTGCTTCTACTCGTAAGAAAACTCGCGTACTTGTGGCCGATACTTTGCCTGTCAACGTACGTCGCGTTATAGATACCTATGCCAAGTATCGTGGTATTAATATCACTACTCTTGCACATGTCGATGGCGCAACATCGCTCGATGCTGTCAAGGCCGAGCTCGCTGCCGGCGATGTAGCCGGTTTGTTGGTTCCTGCTATCAACAAGTATGGTATCATCGAAGACTTTACCGGTTTTGCCGATGCTATGCACGAGCAAAAAGCACTCTTCATGGTGTATGCCGATCCTTCGGCTCTTGCTGTTGTGAAGACTCCCGGTGAGTGGGGTGCCGATATTGCTTGCGGTGATGGTCAAACATTGGGTATGCCCATGAACTATGGTGGTCCCTATGTAGGTTTCTTGGCATGCAAGAAAGAGCATGTGCGCAAGTTGCCCGGACGCGTGGTAGGTGCTACCCGCGATGTCGATGGCAAGCGTGCATTTGTGCTCACATTGCAAGCTCGCGAGCAACACATACGTCGTGAGAAGGCTACCAGCAACATCTGCTCTAACCAATCGCTCATGTCGTTGTATGTAACCATCTATCTCGCCTTGATGGGTCCTCGTGGTCTCAAAGAGGTAAACGAAATGAGCTATGGTGGTGCTCACGAATTGTACAACCGCTTGATTGCTACAGGCAAGTTTACTCCCGTATTTGACAAGCCCTTCTTGAAAGAGTTTGTTCTCAATACAACCTTGCCCGTTGCCGAGTTGCAAGAGGCATTGCTCCGTGAGGGTATCTTCGGTGCTTTGCAAACCGAAGAGGGCTACGTATCGTTCTGCGTAACCGAGCGTCGCACTCCCGAAGAGATAGACCGTTTAATTAATGTCATAAATACACTGTAAACCATGAAATACTACGATAGATTAGTTTTCGAATTATCGAAAGAGGGACGTATAGGTTATTCGCTCCCCCGCAACCCATGGGCACAGCACACTTCTGACATTCCCGAGGGTTTGCGTCGTACTACCGATACAGGCCTACCCCAAGTAGATGAGTTGGGCGTGGTGCGCCACTATACCAACTTGTCAAATATGAACTTTGGTGTTGATACAGGTTTCTACCCCCTTGGTAGCTGTACTATGAAGTACAACCCCAAAATCAACGATGAGATGGCCGCTCTCAATGGCTTCAAAAATCTCCACCCGTTGCAACCCACCGAGACTACTCAAGGTGCTCTCGAACTTTACTATGAGTTGAATCGCTCGCTTGCTACCATCACAGGTATGGCCGAGTGTACTCTCAATCCCTTTGCGGGTGCTCATGGTGAGCTCACCGGTTTGATGATTATGCGTCAATATCACCTCTTGCGTGGTGATGTGAAACGTACCAAGGTTATCGTACCCGATAGCGCCCACGGTACCAACCCTGCAAGTGCTGCAGTGTGTGGTTTGGATGTTGTTGAGGTGAAATCTCGCCCCGACGGTACTATCGACATCGAGTCGTTGCGCGCTGTACTCGACGATACTATTGCCGGTATCATGATGACCAACCCCAATACATTGGGCTTGTTCGAAACTCGTATTCTTGAGATAGCTCAAATGGTACACGATTGTGGTGGTTTGCTCTACTACGATGGTGCCAATATGAACCCCTTGTTGGGTCGTTGCCGTCCCGGCGATATGGGATTTGATATTCTTCACCTCAACTTGCACAAGACCTTCTCAACACCTCACGGTGGTGGTGGTCCCGGTTCGGGTGCTGTAGGTGTTGCCGCTCACCTTACTGAGTATTTGCCCAGTCCTCGCGTTATTCGCAATGCCGAGGGTCGATATGAAATATACAATGGCCCCGAGGCTATTGGTCAAGTATCGGGCTTCTTGGGTAACTATGGTGTATTGCAACGCGCTTATACCTATGTACTCTCTTTGGGTAAAGAGAATATCCGCTATGCCGGTCCTTTGGCTACGCTCAATGCCAACTACATCAAGGAAGAGTTGAAGGGCGACTACAAGTTGCCTATCGATACATTGTGCAAGCATGAGTTTGTATTCGACGGTTTGGCCGATACATCTACAGGTGTTACCACACTCGATATCGCCAAGCGCTTGCTCGACTATGGCTATCACGCTCCCACAATCTACTTCCCCTTGTTGTTCCATCAATCAATCATGATAGAGCCTACTGAGACAGAGTCTCTTGAGACAATCACCGAGTTTATCTCTATTATGAAGAAGATTGCCGAGGAGGCACGTACTATGCCCGACGAGTTGAAGACTGCACCTCACAACACACCGGTGCGTCGTCTTGACGAGACTACAGCGGCCAAGAACCCCATCCTCACTTACACTGAGTTGAAAAACCAAGCCGAATAATTGTATGCACACACCTCTTATTATTATAGGAGCCGGTCCCGGTGGTTACGAAACCGCCGTGCTGGCAGCTCAAAGAGGCATCGAAGTTGTTCTCATAGAGGCAAGTGCCATAGGTGGCACATGCCTCAATGAGGGCTGTATACCCACCAAGTCGTTCTGCAAGAATGCACAAGTTATCAACGACCTCAAGGAGGCCGAGTTGTATGGCATAGAGGGTGTAAGCTACAACTTTAACTTTGCCGCCGTTACCGAGCGTAAGAACAATATTGTAGCACAACTCAAGCAAGGTGTTGCTACGCTGTTGGGTCACAAACTCATCCACCTCGTTGAGGGCAAAGCTCAGTTTGTAGACGCTCATACTGTAGAGGTAAATGGTGAGCAATACAGTGCCGACAATATTATCATAGCTACCGGTTCGGTGAGCAAGTTCTTGCCCATCGAGGGTGCACACCTCCCTGGTGTACTCACCTCGAAAGAGATGCTCGAACTCACCGAGATTCCTCGCCGACTTTGCGTTATCGGTGCCGGTGTTATTGGATTGGAGTTTGCCTCTATCTTCAATAGCTTTGGTAGCGAGGTTACAGTTGTAGAGTTCTGCAAAGAGGTATTGCCTCGATTTGATACCGACATAGCCAAGCGTCTCAAACAAAGCCTCTCGAAACGTGGTATTGAGATACTTACCCAAACAGGTGTTACTGCCATCAAGCAAGAGGGCGAGGAGATGCACGTGTCGTACAACCGCAAGGGTAAAGAGGAGACAATTACTGTCGATCGCGTATTGATGGCAGTGGGTCGTCGTGCCAATACCGACTCGCTCAATCTTGCCGATGTTGGTATAGAGTTTACTCCTGCCGGCATCAAGGTCAATGATATGATGCAGACCAACGTGCCTCACATCTATGCTATTGGCGACGTTACAGGTGGCATTATGCTTGCTCACGCTGCTACTTGGCATGGTATTCGTGCACTCAACCACATCTGTGGCAATGACAACGATGGCATTCGCCTCGATGTTATCCCTGCGGCTGTATTTACAGTGCCCGAGGTTGCTACTGTGGGTCTCACCGAAGACGAGTGCAAGGACAAGGGTATTGATTATCGTTGTGGTAAGGCATTCTTCCGCGCCAATGGTAAGGCCTTGTGTATGAACGAGCCCGATGGCTTGTGCAAGGTGATTGCCGATGCCGACGGCAAGTTGTTGGGTTGTCACCTCTATGGTCCCCACGCTGCCGACTTGGTGCAAGAGGTATGCGCACTTATCTCTACCGGCGCTACTGTCAATCAGCTCAAGCGCATTATTCACACTCACCCCACATTGGGCGAGGTGGTACAAACTGCTGCGCACACTATGTAAGATAGTTAAAGCAACAAAAATAGATAGTCGAGGTCATCCAAACGGGTGGCCTCGATTGTTTTAAGCGTATAATCTGATGCTGTTGTTATGGAGCAAAGTTGGTTGTACGATATATGTGGCTATGTGGCCTCGGTGGGTATGATATTGGGTTATCTGCCACAAGCTATTCGCACCATGCGCACGCGCAAGACCGACGATATTGCGTTGCCCACATTCTTGATGATGGCTGTGGGTGCATTCTGTTTTATGTTGCAGGGGTTGCTTCATAACCCCGATATTATATGGTCGCTTTTTCTCACCAACCTTGTCACCTCGGTATGCAGTGCAGTAGTGTTCGCCATAAAGCTACACAATGAGTTCTTGCGAAAGAAGTAGTTATTATATATAATGTGTAGTTGTGGGCAAACCATCGATGCAATCTCGTTGTTATAATGAGAAAATCTCACATCGCAATAAATCATTATGACAATGAAAAACATTCATGGAACAATTACCGAACAGAATTTGCTCAAAGCCTTTGCCGGAGAGTCTCAGGCGCGCAATCGCTATAACCTTTTTGCCGAAGTGGCCAAGCAAGAGGGGTATGAGCAGATTATGGCCATATTTGCCGAAACAGCCGAGCAAGAGTATGCTCACGCTACACGATTCTTTAAGTTTCTCGATGGCGGTATGGTGAAGATTACTGCCGAGTATCCGGCCGGTCGCATAGGTACTACTACCGAAAATCTTCTGGAAGCTGCCGATGGCGAGAAGATGGAGTGGAGTGCGCTATATTTCGACTTCGAGCAACGAGCCATCGACGAGGGCTTCAAGGATGTGGCTGCTGCATTTAAGAAGATAGCCGAGGTAGAGGCTTTTCACGAGTGGCGCTATCGTCGCATGTTGCAACGTCTCGAAGATGGCACAATGTTCTTGCGACAAGACCCTATTGTGTGGCAATGTCGCAACTGTGGCTATATACACGAGGATGTGAAGCCGCCTATGGTGTGTCCTGCTTGCCTGGTAGAGCGAGCCTATTTTGAGCCCAAGCGCAACAATTACTAATCGCTGTATGTATATAAAATGAAAGGTCTGCCAACTCCCGGCAGACCTTTCTATTGCGAAACTAAAAGTTATCTCTTGTCTTATTATTCTGTGATGGGAGCAAGTTTCACAGTGAAGTGACGCATGAGTTCAGTTTCCCATACGATTTTCACACCGTGCTTGATTTCATCACGACGATCGTATACATTCTTCAACGCAGCGGCGATAACGTCCATGTGGTTGTTGGTGTATACACGACGAGCGATACAGAGACGAAGGAGGTCGAGGCCACCGAAACGGTTTTCACGAGTTACGGGATCGCGGTCGGCAAGGATGTAACCGATTTCGCAACCACGGATACCAGCCTCACGATAGAGCTCGATAGCAAGAGTTTGAGCGGGGAACTCCTCTTTGGGAACGTTGGTGAGTACGCGGTCGGCATCAACGAAGATAGCGTGACCACCTACGGGACGTTGGTAAGGAATACCATACTCGTCGAGCTTAGCAGCGAGGTATTGTACTTGTTTGATACGAGTTTCGATGTTGTCGAGCTCAGTGTTCTCATCGAGACCAACTGCGAGAGCGTCCATATCACGACCGTTAAGACCACCGTAAGTCAAGAAACCTTCGAAGGGGATACAGAAGCGTTTTGCACCCTCGTAGAAGTCTTCGTGACGAGTAGCGATGAAACCACCCATGTTTACGAGACCGTCTTTCTTAGCCGACATTGTCATAGCATCGGCATAAGTGTACATCTCTTTTACGATTTCTTTGATAGTCTTGTCGGCGTAACCAGCCTCGCGAGTTTTGATGAAATATGCGTTCTCAACGAAACGAGCAGAGTCGAATACTACGCGTTTGTTGTATTTGTCGGCGATAGCTTTAACGGCACGGAGGTTCTCCATAGAAACGGGTTGACCACCGGCAGTGTTGTTAGTTACAGTTACGATTACGAAAGGAATTTTGTCGGCATTCTCGGCCAAAACTTTTTCAAGTTTAGCGGGGTCAACATTACCTTTGAAGGGGTGCTCGAGTTGAGTATCTTTAGCCTCGTCGATAGTACAGTCGATAGCGAAAGCTTTACGGCTCTCGATGTGACCCTTAGTAGTATCGAAGTGAGAGTTACCGGGAACGATGTCACCAGCTTTTACGAGGTGGCTGAAGAGAACGTTCTCAGCACCACGACCTTGGTGAGTGGGGATTACATACTCGAAGCCTGTGAGGCGAGTGATAGTCTCTTTGAGACGGAAGAAAGAAGCCGAACCAGCGTAGCTTTCGTCACCCATCATCATAGCAGCCCATTGACGGTCGCTCATAGCACCTGTACCTGAGTCTGTAAGACAGTCGATGTAAACGTGGTCTGATTTCAAGTTGAACAAGTTGTAGTGAGCTTCTTTGAGCCATTGTTCACGCTCTTCGCGAGTACTTTTGCGAAGGGGTTCTACCATCTTGATTTTCCAAGATTCTGCAAATGGTAATTCCATATTAAAGATATTTTTATGATTAATGTTTTTGTGTTAGATTCTGTTTCTTGTTGAACTAAGGTTTCTTGGTTTTCGTGTTCACAGTGCATTAAGCACTGCAAAGGTAGCTATTTATTGCGAAAGAAAGACCTTTTTTTAAATAAAAATTCAAACTAATTTTATTTATCAAAAGCGTCGAAAATATCGGCTCGGTATATATTGTCTTCATTTTTGCTGTGGCTTGCATACCATACTTGTGCCAAGAAGGGGTTGTGTCGTGCTTCGCGGTCGTATTGCCAGGGCATGGGGAAGCAGTCGGGGCACCAGTGTCCGCCCAACAAAACGAGTGCCGGAGTGGCCTTAAAACGGTGTCCGTCATAGCACTCCCATTCCAGAGGGGTGTAGGCGTCGCCCACAGTCATCTCGGTCGATAGGCACTTGCCTCCGCGCCACATGGCGGCAAGTCGCATGTCGTCGATGTTCCATTGGCTCATGGGTTTGGCTTCGTTGTAGCCGTGGTTGAGCTGGGTGGGTGTCTCGTCGGGGCGCGATAGGTCGGTATGCTCCCAATCGGGTAGTTTTTCCCATTCTTCGCGAGAGCCGAAGTAGGCCGATATGCGTTGTGTGTCGTTGTCGCGTAGCCAACTCATGGTGCCAAATGGACGCATGTAGGTAATGGCTTTCATGCCGAGCTTGATAAGTGGTGCAGGCACGATTTTGGCCAATGAGAAGAATGAGGGTAGTTGCTTGCGCAACGATTCGAAGTACTCTTTGACGGGTATGTTGGCACGGAAGTGCAGATACTCTTCCAATACGTCGGCGTCGCTAAACCAGTAGCCGTGGAAGTTGCGAGTGGCAAACCACTTGCGCTCAAATACCTGTTCGGGTGCAGGGCACGAGAGGGCTTTGAGCAATAGAGATTCAAATTCGTAGAGTGTGAGGCGGTAATAATCGCCACTGCTTATGTTGTAGAAGCGTCGCCAGAACTCCTCGGGCAACTCGGTGTCGCACATGCGTGCAAGCAGTCGGCCCGAGTCTTCTTTGGTAGCCCATTCCAATACACCATCTACCGGCACATGAAAGGTAATAGGGTCGGCTCCATTCAAGATTAGCTCGGGGTAGAGAATACCGGTTTGTCGTAGCGATACCCAATGCTTCAAGCCCGACTCGGCAAAGATGCGCTCGGCCAAGCACTTCGACATGGCATAGTGGTCATATACGCTCACGTTGATAGGGTCGCCTGTGCGTCCCCAGTGTATGGGCGCACAGCGATGGCCTGTCTGTGCCACGCTGCCTATATACACCACGCGTACCTCGTCGGCGTTGTGTTGAGCTTTTACGGCACGCACTATGTTTTCGGCTGCAGTGATATTCACGCGCAGGGTTTCGTTGGGGTATTTGTCGGCTTTGGGCGACACCATGCCACCCACGTGTAGCACATAGTCGGCACCTTGCACGCCACTCAGCACATCGTCATAGCAAGTGAGGTCGCCCCACACAATGCGTATGAAGGGCATGGAGGCATAAGTGCGCATCTTGCGACGATTCTTGGCCGATGGGCGCACCAGCAGGGTGATGTCAAACCGATCGCTCAATTTTATAAGTTCATTCAGTCCTGCGCCACCCATCACGCCGGTAGCACCGGTAAGAAATATCGTTTTCTTCTTCATATAATCCCATTTCAATTGTGTTGTAAAGATACAATATTTTTCGGAAAAAGCAGGAGTGGGATAGTCCTGTTAAAAAAAGAGCGACTGCACCGGTATATATTCCGGCACAGCCTCTCAACGATATTTTATTGGTAATATGGTTAGTTTACTATAACTTTTTTATCGATTGTATTGTCTGCACATTTTACTTTCACTATGTAGAGTCCTTTGTGCAGCTCTGAGAGGTTTATGATTTGTCGGCATTGTTTATTCCCCTCATAACACTTTACAAGCATACCGCTGGTGTTGTATAGGCAGATACGCTCAATAGCCGATGTAGACAATATCTTCAATTGACTGCCGTCAATCATTGACACTTCGGTGTTGTCGGCCAAGTTATCTTCTACGCTCAAGTTGTCTGTAACATACACCTTGAAGTTATCTATAATCACATAGCCGTCGCCACAACCGTCATAAACAAATCGGAACATCGGGGTAGCATCTTTTGTAACAGAGGTGATGTCGGTTTCATATTTATAGTCTGTTATATCGGCGTAATAAATGTCGGCATACCACTCCCATGTTTCACCGCAGTCGGTCGATACCTCTAAACCAAAGTATGAGAAATCCCATATAGAGTAGTAATCTATAGTGCAAGAGAGCATGACACTCTCGCCTTCCGGAATATTGGAGTTGTCGAATAGAGGAGTAGTAATACTGCTGATTATGTTAAGGAACTCATTGGCTTCGCTTGATAAAGAGGCAAAGTTGCCCTCAATATCGGTACACGATGTTTCTATCTCAAACCAATTGTCAAATCGCCACTTGAACATAGGGTCTATACCGTTGAGCATTTCAACTGCCCAATTGTCGGGGGTAAGATCTCCATCGAAGTTTTGGGTATATGGAAGTTCGGTTATTGCCCAATCGTAGGCCAATATACTACATTGTGTGGGCAATGATAGCTGGCCGTCATTGTACAATGCTTTGACTGAATAGGTATAATATCCTGCATTAACATCGCTATCGGTGTAGGTAAGCGACATATTGGGAGTGATACTTGCTATCTCGCTATTGCCTCTATATACCTTATATGCCTCGATTGTAGTGTCAGAAGCTTTGGCTGCTTGCCAAGAGAGGGCAACCGAGCCGTTGTCGAGTATGGCATTGAGATTGCGAGGCGTGTAGTGTGTATTCATGGCAACTTGGTCGCCTATACGTTCCGATTCGCCATAGGGATAGTTATATACAGCCGCAACTTCGTAAGTGTAGATGCCTCGACCTACCCATGAGTTGCCCATTTCACCAAGGGGCAGTTCGTTGCCGGCTATTACATCATTTACATATACCACATAGAAGGCCGGTTGACGCTCGCCTTCGGGTGCATCCCATGAAATTGTCACTTCTCCCCAGCCTTTTTCTTCATAGTATTGGCTGGTAACTTTTACATTTGTAGGGGGATTGAATGTACTTTCGGCAATGTCGACTTGCAGAGATGCGGCATCCGATACACCATGTTCATTTACGGCTTTCACCTCATAGGTATATGTGCCGGCTTCTTTATCGGTGATATCGGCGTAGTTGAGAGAGCATAGCTTATCGGCAATAAGTTCGCCGTTCAAGAATACCTGATAGTATGATAATGGAGCAGTTTCCTCTTTTATCGCATAGCGACAATTCTTGTTAGGTGTTTCGTTGCTTTCAAATACTCGGAAAGACTTTGTGGCATTGTCGGTCTTGCGACAATTTTTTTTCTTTATAGATTGAGTGGTATTGCCCGATGAGCCATTTGAAGATATCATAACATCGTCTATCGACCACGAGAAATAGAGCATAGACCATTCGCTTTCCATATCACTTTGTGCATGAAAAGCAATACGTGTATTGGGGGTAGGTGCGCCTAAATATAGAGATGCTTGTTGCCACTCGTCAAGGCCATTGTGATGGTTGCGGGCATCCCATACAATCTCCCAAGTTTGGCCACCATCGCGACTCAACTCCACACAATATTTATCGACAAAATCGGAATATTGTGCATATTCGAGCAACATTGGATTGATGTAATACCAGAAATCGAGGTACATGGCGTTGTCGTATATTGGCGATATGAGCCATTCGTCTTGGTTGTAAGCTATACCCTCATGATATCCCATGTCCATATATACCATAGTGCTACCCTCGCCACTATTTATGTACCAATCCCAATTGTCCAACTCCTTAAAGTCGTCGCTGGGATAGTGAAACCAAGAACAACGATAGTCGGTAGTGTTGAGTTTTTTTGTTTCCCATCCTTCTGACGGAAAGGCCTCGTTTTCAAACCCCTCATAAGTTATAAGGGTATCATCACCACCCCTTTGCCACGATAACGATACCATACATCCGTCAATATCGGCTTGCAGATTGGTAGGTGTGGTCGGTGTTTGCGCTACTACCGAGAGAATAACTCCCATACTCATTAATAGCGAAAAAAAGACTTTTTTTTTACGTTCCATAATACACAGTTTTAGAATTAATTATTTATTGTATAGTTTGATTTTATCTGTCCTGCCCCAATTGGTTGAGGCAAAATTATGGAATGTAAAAAGATGCTGTAATCTTTTACAAACAAAACAATTTCTAATTCAAGAAATAGAAAGAAAAATGCGTTGTAAGATGGTGTAAATTGTATTACACTCGCTCTTTCGATATTTTTTGATACATCGAGGGCTTGATGCCGGTATATTGAGTAAAGACGCGAATGAAGTTGGCTTGCGACTTGTAGCCCACACTTTCGCTTATTGCTTTTATTGTGTACAGTGCATAATTCTCGTTGTCGGATATACGCTTCATGGCTACTTTCACACGACACTCGTTGAGTAAGGAGCGGAAGTTCATTCCGTATTCGTCGTTTATTATTTGTGATATATATCGGGTGTTGCTACCTATGAGGGTGGCAAGTCGGGCTATATTGAAGTCGTTATTACATATTTCTTCTTCATTTGCCATAATCTCGATGATGCCTTGCAAAATCTGCATCCGCAATTCGTTAGAAATATTCAGCCCATGACCGGTATTTTTCATAACCTCCTCCTCATTGACCTCTTCTTTCTCTATGGTCGTGTGTGGGGTGTGTGCATTGGGTGACGACTCGTATATTTCGCGCAACAAAATCATGCGGTTTTTATAACTTTCCTCTCGTTTGAGAGCCTCTTGGTTGCGATTGTATAGTTCATTATAGGCCTTTGTGAGGTGTCGTTTTTGTTTCCAGATATAAGCCAGCAGTATACAGCCCAAAAGCAGGCCGATAGAAATCGTTAAGATGAGCATGCGCTGTTGCAATATCTTTTGTTCGTCATGCTGTTGTTGCTCGGTGAGTTTCGATATTATCTCATTGTTGCTATTGAGCTCATAGAGAAATTGTGCGTTCTTTAGGCTGTTAAATTTTCGTTGATTGAAAATTGAATCGTGCAACTCGGTGTAAAGAACTTTATAGTGATTGTGGTTTGAGGTGTCATGTTTCCGTTCATACATATTTGCTAAGTTTCCCAGCGAGACGGCCAACAAGTCTGTTGTGCCGGTTTTTCTGGCCAGCTCCTCGTTTAGATGAAAATATTTCAGTGCCGAGTCGAGTTCTTGTGTATACACATATATTTTGGCCAATCCATTATATGCGGCACCTATACATTGGGCTCCGAGTTCCTTGTCAATGGCTATCGTAACAGCCTGTTGATATTGGTCTATTGCTTCGAGACACTTCTCCTCGTAAGATAGCAATATTGCATTGCTTATGAGCATGTCGTAATGGTATCTTGCACGATTGTCGCTTGCATTAGATTTCAGAATGTTGTAATAGCTGCGCGCCTCGTCGTTCTTTCCGCTATAGCACAATGAGCATATCAGGTTATTGAGTGCATGATTATGTAGCTCGATATTGTCGCACTGCCGAGCTGCATCGGCCGATTTTTTATAAAAAGAGACACTCTGTTCATAATCATGATGAACGCTATATATGTTGCCTATATAAACGTATATCTGCGACAGGATGTCGTCGAAATGGTTGTTGTTACATATTTTCAGCCCCTTGAGCCATATATCCATAGCTTCGGAATAACTGTTTTTCTTATAGTATAAAATACCAGTTTTGTGCATAGCCTCGGCGCACATTCTTTTGTGTGAGGCCAGCATATCTTCGCAATATCGATTATATAAAATGCTATAATAAATTATGGCGCTATCGGACTTGGCTGTATAACAATCTTCTCCATACACGTATAGTGTGTCATTGGGTAGAGTTGCCAGATATGATAAATCGACATTCGACCACACGGCAAAGTGTGTAGTCGATATCGCTATCATAAATAATATAGATAAGATACGTTTCATCTATCCAATACGAGTGTCAGCCCTGCAAATGTAGTGAAAGGAGTGTGAACGTACAAGTCTTCTATTGGATGATTTGACTCTTGCAATCTCGTTTTTTGCTACTCGGCGAAGTTTTGTTTATATCGGTATTACAAGAGAAGCTCTGAGGACGATATTCATCCATCAGAGCTACTCGGCAACGTTTATATTCTTTGTATATTACACTTTATTGGCGCGTTTGCGTTCGATTTCGTCGAGGATGATTTTGCGCAGACGTATGTGGTGGGGTGTTACCTCTACATACTCGTCTTCCTTGATGTATTCGAGGGCTTCTTCGAGGCTGAATACTACGGGCGGTATGAGTTTCACCTTGTCATCCGAGCCCGATGCACGCATGTTGGTGAGCTTCTTCGACTTGGTTACGTTCACCACGATATCGTTGTCCTTGGCATTCTCTCCTACAACTTGTCCTGCATATACCTCCTCTTGGGGGAAGATGAAGAATCGACCACGGTCTTGCAACTTGTCGATGGCATAGGCATAGGCTGTACCGGCCTCCATAGCGATGAGTGAGCCGTTGGTACGGCGGTCAATGTCGCCTTTCCAGGGTTGGTATTCGTGGAAACGGTGCGCCATGATGGCCTCACCGGCCGATGCGGTGAGCACGTTGTTGCGAAGGCCTATGATACCACGTGAGGGGATGTAGAACTCCAAGTGTATGCGGTCGTTTTGGGTAGTCATCGATATCATTTCGCCCTTGCGACGTGTTACCATGTCGATGATTTTGCTTGAATACTCCTCGGGCAAATTGACAGTGAGCAACTCGATAGGCTCGCATTTCACGCCGTCGATTTCCTTGATGATAACTTGGGGTTGACCCACTTGCAACTCGTATCCCTCGCGACGCATGGTCTCGATGAGTACCGACAAGTGGAGTACGCCACGACCATATACGCTCCATACGTCTTCGTTCTCGTTTTTCTCGACACGCAGGGCAAGGTTCTTGTCCAACTCGCGAGTCAGGCGGTCGGCAATGTGGCGCGAGGTAACAAACTTGCCATCCTTGCCAAAGAAGGGCGAGTCGTTGATGGTGAAGGTCATAGACATAGTAGGCTCGTCGATGGCAATACGTTCGAGGGGCTCGGGGTTGAGCACGTCGGTGATAGTGTCGCCAATCTCGAAACCTTCGAGGCCTACGATGGCACAAATGTCGCCCGAACCTACGCGGTCGGTCTTGGTGCGAGTCATGCCTTCGAATATATCAAGCTCTTTGATGCGTTGTTTTACGATAGAGCAGTCGCGCTTGCACAATGCTACATCCATACCCTCGCGCAACTCGCCACGATGCACGCGACCTACGGCAATACGACCCACGTATGACGAGTAGTCGAGCGATGTGATGAGCATCTGGGGAGTACCCTCAAGGTGTTGAGGCTCGGGGATGTGCTCGATGATGGCTTCGAGAAGGGGTTGGATGGTGTCGGTGGGCGTGTGCCAATCGGTGCTCATCCAGCCTTGCTTGGCCGATCCATATATGGTGGGGAAGTCGAGTTGCTCCTCGGTAGCATCGAGGCTGAACATGAGGTCGAGTACCATGTCTTGCACCTCGTCGGGGCGACAGTTGGGCTTATCGACTTTGTTGATAACGACTACAGGTTTCAATCCCATTTCGATGGCCTTTTGAAGCACGAAGCGTGTTTGAGGCATGGGGCCTTCGAAGGCGTCGACAAGCAACAAGCAGCCGTCGGCCATGTTGAGCACGCGCTCTACCTCGCCACCAAAGTCGGCGTGGCCCGGGGTGTCGATAATGTTGATTTTATAGTCTTTGTATTGGATAGAAACGTTCTTAGATAGGATTGTGATACCTCGCTCTCGTTCAAGATCGTTGTTATCAAGTATCAACTCGCCGGTGTTTTGATTCTCGCGAAAGAGATTTCCGGCCAACAACATCTTATCGACCAGCGTAGTCTTACCGTGGTCGACGTGAGCAATAATGGCAATGTTTCTGATTTTTTGCATATCCTATTGAATTTCAAACGTCTTGTGTGTTGCAGTGGCGCGGCATGTATAGCACCCTTGCGCAATTTTCGGGCGACAAAGGTACGAATTTTTTCATAAAATGACAACGGAATAATATCTGTTCTTAAGTCATAGGATGCGTTTTACTGCTACTTTTAAATGGTATTTTACAATATACATTAAATGCAACTATTGTTTCTTCTCTTGTCCATTTGTTCGTCACTCTGTTATTTCAAAAGTTTTCGGTTACTGGAATCTTCAAGAACTTTCATCTGTTGAATGGCTATTTGGTTTAGTTTTATAAGTCTTTCTCGTTGAGAGAATCCTTCATCAATAAAAACAGCATTTAGGCTCTCCATATTTGAAAGACAAATGAGTTCGTTTATTGTTGCATAATCCCGAATATTACCTTTTAGTTCTGGATTTGCTTCCCGCCATTGCTTTGCAGTCATACCGAACATTGCGACGTTTAGGACATCTGCTTCATTTGCGTAAATAATGCTTGCTTGCAATGTCGTAATTTCAGTAGGAATAAGATTTTGCTTTATAGCATCTGTATGTATAAGATAATTGATTTTGGAAAGTTCTCTTTTAGCGGTCCATCCAATCAATTTCTGTTCTTCTTGTTTAAGCCTTTGGAATTCCTTGACAATATATAGTTCAAACTCAACAGAAATCCAACTTGCAAACTTAAACGCAATATCCTTATGTGCATAAGTTCCACCGTATCTTCCGGATTTAGATATAATGCCGATGGCATTGGTGGCATTTATCCACTTTTGCGGAGAAAGTGTAAAAGCGTTCAAACCGGCTTCTCTTTTAAACCCCTCGAATTCGAGGTGGTTAAACTGAGGATTGTACAAACTTTCCCAAATTCCCAAATATTCAATGGTATTTCTATTACGCATCCAATTGCCAATAACCGCTGTTGGATCTTCACTCTTATGTTTTGCTATATCCGTCAATGAGATATAATCATTTTCGTTTGCCGATATTACGGTTACTTTGGTGTTCTGAACAGTAATCTTTGCCATAATCAATATTTACTGATAAAGTTTGTGATGCAAAAATAAGAATAATTTGTAAGATACTCAATAAAATTGTGTACCATAAAACAGGAATGAAGATATGAGAAACTCCCCTACATTTACAGTCGCAATCGCTTAATATGAATTGCCATTTAGCCTGTTACAGCACTAAATAAAATATTTCTAAGTCAATATACAAAGTAATGCGATAGTAATGAAACTCGGTCGTCTTTTGGCTTTTCATTGGTATTAGATGGCACAACAACATCTTGGCAAACAACCTTAAATCGCTAACAGACAACATTCTTTCCCGTTTTACACACACTTTCGTATCTTTGTTGTATCTTTGCTGTGGTAAAAATCATGATTATGAATTGGAAAGAAAATCTCAAGAAGGCTCTGCCTTATGTATTGTCGGTGGTGTTTTTTGCCGCTGTATCGTATCTATATTTTGCCCCCGAGATATTCGAGGGTAAAGTGTTGTTTCAACATGATACACAGCAGGGTATAGCCATCGGTCAGGAGGCTAAGGCCTTCAAAGAGGCTACAGGCGAAACAACACGCTGGAGCAATACCACATTCTCGGGTATGCCCACATTTCAAATTTCGCCCTCGTATAGCAACAACGATATTATACGTGCCATAGGTCACATCTATCAGTTGTGGATGGCGTCGCCTGCATCGTATCTTTTTATGATGATGGTGGGTTTCTTTATCTTTATGCTGTCGATGCGTTGCAAGTGGTACTATGCCGTGCTGGGTGCTATAGCCTATACCTTCTCGTCTTATTTCTTTATTATTATACAGGCCGGACACATCTGGAAGTTTATCACACTCGCCTACATACCGCCTACATTGGCCGGTATTGTATGGGCGTATAGAGGTAAATATCTGTTGGGTGGTGGTGTGGCAGCGCACTTTGCTATGTTGCAGATTGCATCCAACCACATACAGATGACCTATTACTTCCTCTTCGTTATCGTGGCTATGGTGGTGGCGTTTGCCGTGGAGCTCATCCGTGAGAAGAAGGTGGCGCAATTCCTCAAGGCAAGCGGTGTATTGGCTGTGGCTGCCGTATTGGCAGTGGGAGCTAACTTGCCCTCTCTCTACCACACACAAAAGTATAGCAAAGAGACCATGCGAGGTGGTCACTCGGAACTCACACAACCCGCTGTGGCTGGTGGTGTGGCCAAGCCCCAAAGTGGATTGAGCAAAGATTATATCACCCAATGGAGCTATGGCAAGATGGAGACCTTCTCGTTGCTTATTCCTAATGTAAAGGGCGGAGCATCGGGTATGTTGGCCTCGCAAGAGGCTGCAGTAGATGCTGCACCGGCTATGGTGCGTCCCTATCTGTCGCAAGTGAATAGTTATTGGGGCGACCAGCCCGGTACATCGGGCCCCGTGTATGTGGGAGCCATAGTGTGTTTGCTCTTTGTGATGGGTTGTATTACTATCAAGTCGCCTATCAAATGGGCGCTTATAGCCGCAACCATACTCTCGATATTGCTCTCGTGGGGTAAGAACTTCATGCCCCTTACCGATTGGTTTATCGACAACTTCCCTATGTACAACAAGTTCCGCACGGTGTCGAGTATCTTGGTAGTGGCCGAGTTCTGCATGCCTGTGTTGGCTATATTGGCCTTGAAAGAGTTCTTCGAAAAACACGATGCCAAGCAGTTGCGCGCGCTCTATATAGCAACCGGTATCACTGCCGGTGTAGCCCTCTTGGCATGGATTGCACCCGGTTTGTTTGGTCCATTTACAAGTGGTTATGAGCGCGACATGGTGGCACAAAATGCACAATTCGGAGTGTTGTTTGATGGTGTTGCTGAGGCTCGTATGGCCGTGTTTAAGACCGATGCCATGCGCACATTGCTTTTTGTATTGGTGGCTGCAGTGCTCCTGTTCTTTGCCGGCAAGGGTAAGTTGCAAACGAAGTGGGCGTTGCTTGTGTTGGGTGTATTGCTTATTGCCGATATGGGTGTGGTGAACAAGCGCTATCTCAATGGCGACTCGTTTGTGGAGAATCGTCGTCTCAAGGATCCCTTCCCCATGACACAAGTAGATAAATACATCTTGCAAGACCCCGATCCCAACTATCGCGTCTTTAACCTTGCTGCAGGCGACCCCTTTAGCGATGCACGCACATCATACTATCACAAGTCGGTGGGTGGTTATCATGCGGCTAAGTTGGCTCGATATCAAGATTTGATAGACCGTCAGTTGTCGCGTATGAGCCTCCCTGTGCTCAATATGCTCAATACAAAATACTTTATTGTGCCCACACAAGAGGGCGGCGTAACAGTAGAGCATAATCCCGATGCTATGGGCAATGCATGGTTTGTCGAACATGTGCAATGGGTAGATAATGCCGATGCCGAGATGGCTGCACTCGACACATTCGATCCCGCCTATACAGCGGTAGTAGATCGTCGTTTTGCCGAACTTATAGACGATACTGCTGTAACTCACACCGAGGGCGATAATATTGTGCTTACCTCATATAAGCCCAACGAATTGCGCTATAAGAGCAGTGCTACACAACCTCGCGTAGCTGTCTTCTCAGAGATTTACTTCCCCTGGGGTTGGCAAGTAACTATCGACGGAAAAGAGGTAAAAGAGGCGCGTGCCAACTATGTGTTGCGTGCCCTTAACATTCCTGCCGGAGAGCACGATATCGTATTCCGTTTTGACCCTCAATCGCTGGCTGTAACCGAGAACATAGCCTTTGCCTCAATAGCTGCTATATTCTTGTTGCTCATAGCTGCAGTAGCAGTGCCCGCTGTGGCTCGCAAGCGTTGCGCCAAGGCATAGCACAACACAGTAGAATATATTGTATCCATTGTCACCTGCTCGTGGCAATGGATATTTTTTGCCCGAAGATTGCGATGGCTCATAGTGTGCGTTGTGATAAAAGAAAGAGACCGAACTCAAGCGAGCTCGGCCTCTTTCGTATTGTTGCGATATTTTGATTATCGACCCGCTTGGGTGATTTTTTCGCGTAGGCGGTTGTTGAACTCAGTGGCGTCTATGAGCTCTTCGATAGTCATGTGCATGCGATACTTCCAATAGAAGGGGTTGATAGCAGGCACGTTGATACGCTCGTCGAGCGGGTTCTCGCGACGGAGTTTCTCGTCCATTGACAACCAATCTTGCAAGGGCAAGATTACGAGCATTGAGGGCGAAGCGAGGTGGTGTTCGAGTATTCGTTCGCAGATGTAGGGCTCGCAGAAGTAGGGAGTGTTGCCACCGAAGCACAACACACGGTTGTAGAAGTCTTGCATGGCTGCGCGGTCTTCTTCCCACCAAGCGCGTATGCCCGACATGTCGTGGGTAGAAGTTGTGCCTACCGAGAGGTAGGGGTAGTTCCAAGTGCAACCAAATTGGCTGTTTACATCCTTAGGCATGCGTTGTACCTCAAGCGAGAGAATTTGAAGTTGATCCATCACAGCGGGCACGCAGTGGGGTATCATACCCAAGTCCTCGCCACACACGAGCATGTTGGTAGCCGATAGCAGAGGAGGTAACTTCTTCATCGCCTCATGATACCAGAAGTCATTGTGACGATAGTAGAAGAAGTCGTTGTACAGGGCGTCGAAGGCATGACGTTGGTACTCGGGCATCGATTGGTAGATGTACGATTGCCAAGCCGAGATGCGGGGGTGATAGTGTCCTACTTTTACGGGGTCTTCTACAAAGAGTACCTCGTCGTGTAGGCGCATAAGACCTTCGCATATAACCTTGCTACGCTCGTCGTCTTGTCCGGCAAAGAGTTCGTGTACCTTGCGTTGAGTATTTACTTCGGGGCGCATGCCATAGCTACCACCACCAAGGGGTGAGAGGTATTGGTTGCGTACTTCCTCTGTGTATTGACCGAAGATTTCGCCCAACATGTAGTCACGCACATAGGGATATGTGTAGAGATTCTTGTCGAAATTGAAGCCGCGTGATGTCAACTCGTCGGCCGAGAAGGGCATGGCGGGGCTGAAGTGACCGAGAAGGCCATGCAATGCATCGTAGGGAATCTCCCAAATGCGGAAGAAGCCCAAGATGTGGTCGATGCGGTAGGCATCGAAGTACTCGGCCATCTTGCTGAAACGTGACTTCCACCAGATGTAGCCATCTTTGTCCATTTCGTCCCAGTTGTATGTGGGCAAGAACCAGTTTTGGCCGAGAACAGAGAAGTCATCGGGCGGAGCACCCGCTTGGCTGTTCAGGTGGAAATATTTGGGTGTAGCCCAAGCGTCGGCACTGCGGGGGCTGATACCGATGGGTATATCGCCCTTGAGCACAACACCCTTGCTGTGTGCATAGTCGCGAGTTGCAAGCAGTTGCAAATGCAAGTGGTATTGAGTGAAGTAGTGCAAGCGCATGGCGTTGCAGTAGGGGCTTTCGGGAGCATCGAATGCTGCGATGGTGTTGGCGTCGTATACTGCGTATGCACCCCATTGGTTGAAGTCGGGTGTGCCGGTCTCGCTACACAATGTGCGATAGGCTGCATAGGGTACAAGCCAATACTTGTTATCGTTGAAGAAGTTCAAGAACTCTTTCGATACCAAAGTGGCGTTTCCGTCTTGCTCGAAAATCTCTTTGAGGTATTCGTTTTTGAAACGGTTTACGCGCTCGTAGTCTACATCGGCAAGTGTGTTCAACTCTTTGCGTGCTTGCTCATAGTACATCATGCGCTCTTTATCCTTGAGACAGCCTACTTCTTCAAGGCGGAGGTATTGGGGATGAAGTGCGTAGATAGAGTTGGCACTATAGGGATATGAGTCTTGCCAAGTACCGGTCATTGTGGTATCGTTGATGGGCAGAATCTGAATGATGCGTTGCTCTGTGGCAGCAGCCCAATCTACGAGCAGACGGATGTCGGCAAAGTCACCTACACCGAAGCTCTTTTCGCTACGAAGTGAGAAAACGGGAATGGCAACACCGGCACCCTTCCAAGTGCGAGTAGAGGCGGTAACTTGAGTGTCGGCTATAACGATGGCATCGCAATCGGCTGTTTGAGGAACGATGAAGTGGCGGTTGCTACGATTTTCCCAAGCCTTTACCTCGCCACTCTTGGCGTCGAGAATGACAAATTTGTACTCAAACTCGCCACCCATTTTGGCAGCATCGAGTACGGCCGTCCAAGTGGGGAAGAGGCAGTCATTCATCTTTACAGCCTTCTTGATATCCCATTCGCCCAGCGCCTTGCAGCTACCCGATATGGCCAGTACCTCGTCGGGTGCAATAGAGGCCGATTTTACTTGAATAAGAATCGAGCCTGATTTGGCTGCATGCACGGTCTTTTTGGGGCTTTTACGGGCATAGATGCTGTGTGTGAAAGCCGAGCTGAAAAATGCGTTATCGACAGGTATATCGTTCCAATTATCAAAAATGCGGCAAGATTTTACCTCTTTTTTGATGTGCAAAGTGTGAGGCTCGCCCCATTCCTTGCGTATTTGCTCATTGTTGCGACATACAACGTAATGATATTTGAGCGTAGTTGCTTGAGGACAATCGAGCTCTATTTGCCAATTGTCGGCATCTACGTAAGTAAGGGGATGAACTTGTTCTGAGCCTTCGAATATAAGTCCGATAGACTCTCCCCAATAAGTGTGATACTTAACGCTTAATATTAACGTCATGTGCAGTGGTTTTAATGTGTTTTGTGGCTAAATTACTAAAAAACTCCAAGAGAATAGTATTTTTTCACCCATTTTTCGCACAAGGGCGCTGTGCAAACGTTTTCGCACAGCGCCCTATGATGCCTATTATTCTACTGCCTATAGTAGTTATCTGCTCACATACTTAAAGGTGTGTTGTCCTTTGTGTGTGCTCACTTGTATGTAGTATATGCCTTTCTCCGAGTTGGGTATGGCGAGTTGCATTGATGTATTTTGCGACTCAATGTGGTGTGTGTGTACGAGCATACCTGTAGAGTTGTATATGCGCAGTGTGGTGGGTCGCTCGCTCTCGGTGTAGAATAGCGTGAAGTTGCCATCGCCTATGCTGGGCGCAATGCTCACATTGCTCTCAATAGCGGGTGATGTGATGCCACTCTTCTCAAAGATGTAGTACAAACCTCCGTAGGGGTTTATCTTGCCATATCCGGCCGACTCGGTGTGTGTGGTATATGGGTCTTGTATGGCTGTGGTGTATAGTATCTCTTTGATTTCCTCGGGGGTGAGGTCGGGCTTGGCTTGTAGCCATATTGCGTATGTACCTGTAACGATGGGAGCTGCCATTGATGTACCCGAGCTGAGGCCGTAATAGGTTGTGTCGTTGTGTAGCACGTAGGTGTCGGTTATGGTGTTGAACATGCTGGCAAACAACAACTTGTTGTATGACGATGTGATGAGGCTTCCGGGGGCAATGATGTCGGGCTTGATGCGACCATCGGCTGCATGTCCAAGACTTGAGAAGGGGCTCACGGCATTCAATTCATATCCGGTAGTGTAGTTGTTGCCTTTGATGCACAGCTTGCTGTCGTCGGTAGTAAATGAGCCTACCGAGGTGATGCGCTTGCCGGTACCGCCTGTTTCGTTGAGAGTCATGATGGTGTCACCGCATAGCCAATCTTGTTTTTTTCTTGAACTGAACTCAATGCTTGGTGAGTTGCACCACATATCCAAGTGTCCGCTTTCACCCCTGGCTTTTATAGCAAAATATGAGTTGCCCAAGTTGCGTATACCACTCAGTTCTATGTGTGTATTATACTTGTTGTTGAAGGGGCTACGGTGGGCTGTGATAGAAACGGTTACTTCGCGGTCGAAGTATTGCAATGTGGTTTCGAAGGTAGAGTCTACGGGAGTCCATCCTGTTACGTCGAGTACGGTATCGGCGTAGCCGTGGTATAACTCCAATTCATATTGTACGGGCTCTTCACTCCATGCGTCAACGATGGGCAAGCCATTGGTAAAGCCGGCGCGGAACTCGGTGTTCTCTTCATTAAAGTCGTAGCCGAGGTGATAGTGCTCGCGGCCCGAGTTACCCATGGCGCCTACAATAAGACGGCCGGGACCTTGCAACGAGTCGCACATTTGGTCAAATGCCGATGTGCCATCGTGGGGACCAAATAAGTTGCCGATACTTAAGTTGATAACACAGGGCATACCCAATTGCTCGGCATACTCGAAGATAAAGTTGATACCGTCAATGATGCCTTCGTTGGTCATACCCGCATTTCCCATTTGCTCGGCCTCGACAAGAACAAGCGATGCTTCGCGAGCTACACCACCGTAGGGTACGCCTTCTATAGCGCTACCGGCGGCAATACCTGTAACGTGTGTGGCGTGTGTCTCTGATGCATTACAGAGGCCATTGAGTATCTCTTCCTCGCTGTCGTACAATGAGCCGTAGTTGTATTTTTCGGGTGCAGTACCCGATTTGTCGTTTTGGTTCCAGGCGGCCAAGATACGGGTAGAGCCGTCGGGGTTGCGGAAGGCGGCGTGATCCCATTGAAATCCGAGGTCTACAACGCCCACTATAACACCTTTACCCAAGTAGGGTTCCGGGGTATAGTTCGATGTGAGTATTTTGTCGTATCCGATGGCGGGTAGGGCTACATTGAGCAGTGTTCGTGAGGTCTGGCCGGCATCGATGTAGCTCACTTCGGGAATATCTCCCAGTTGTGCAAACACAGATACGGGAACAAGGGCTGTAGTGAGCTCGCCTACTTGAGTACACACAGCAATGCCATGTTGCTCTAATACATCGACGTCACTCACTTGTAGTGTGGTGTGTATGTATCGCTCGGCTTCGTTGCTCTTGGCTTGTTGCATAGACGATTGCTCCTTGAGCAGTAGTTGTGCCGATGGGCTGTACTTGCCTTGTGCCATAGCACCGATGGCACAGAATGCGAATAAAAGAAGAAAGAATTTTCTCATATAGTATTGGTTTTATAATTTGTCTTGTAAAAAGTTTCCGGTATAAGATTGTGGGCAGGCAGCAACCTCTTCGGGAGTGCCACAGCATACAACTTCGCCACCGGCATCGCCACCTTCGGGTCCCATGTCGATGATGTAGTCGGCGCACTTGATTACATCGAGGTTGTGCTCGATGATGATAACCGTGTGTCCGCGTTCGATGAGGGCGTTGAGCGACTTCATCAGTGTGCTGATGTCGTGGAAGTGCAAGCCTGTTGTGGGTTCGTCAAAGATAAATATAGTGGGCTCTTGGCGTTCGTTGCTCAGATAATAGGCGAGTTTTACGCGTTGGTTTTCACCGCCCGAAAGGGTCGATGACGATTGTCCCAGCTTGATATATCCAAGACCCACGTCTTGAAGCGGTTTTAGACGCTTGATGATGCGTTTTTCGGTAGTACCTTCTACCTCACCAAAGAATTCAATAGCTTGGTTGATGGTCATATCGAGTACATCGTTGATATTCTTGCCACGATACTCTATATCGAGCACCTCTTGCTTGTAACGCTTGCCCTTGCACACCTCGCATTCGAGGGTGATGTCGGCCATAAATTGCATGGAAACAGTAATGGTTCCATCGCCTTTACAGTTTTCGCAGCGGCCACCCTCGGCGTTGAACGAGAAGTATGATGCACTAAATCCCATCTGCTTGGCTCCTTGTTGGTCGGCAAAGAGGTGGCGTATCTCGTCAAAGGCCTTGAGGTATGTTGCAGCATTTGAGCGCGAAGAGCGGCCTATGGGGTTTTGGTCGACATATTCGACTCCCTTTACCAGCTTCATATCGCCACTGATGCCGGCATGTGTGCCGGGTATGTCGCCTCCCAGGCCATAGTGGCGTATGAGGGCGCGATATAGTATATTGCTCACCAAGGTCGACTTGCCCGATCCGCTCACGCCCGTTACCACGGTCATTACTTTGAGAGGGAAAGTAACATCGATATTTTTCAAGTTGTTTTGTGCTGCACCCTCTACTTTTATATAGTTGTTCCAATGACGACGTTGCGCAGGTGTGGGTATGCTCAACTCGCCCGATAGGTATCGTAGGGTGTAGCTTTGTGTGTCGGATATGCTGTCGGTATATGCTCCTTGAAATACCACTTCGCCACCCAATCGGCCGGCTTTGGGGCCTATATCTATAATGTAATCGGCTGCACGTATGATGTCTTCGTCGTGTTCTACAACCACAACGGTGTTGCCCAACTGTTGTAGTTGTCGCAGTACCTTTATGAGCAGGGCTGTGTCGCGCGAGTGTAGGCCGATACTCGGTTCGTCGAGTATATACAGAGAGCCTACAAGGCTACTGCCCAATGATGTTGCCAAGTTGATGCGTTGGCTTTCGCCACCCGATAGGGTCGACGATAGGCGGTCGAGAGTGAGGTATCCGAGTCCTACATCGAGGAGAAATTGCAAGCGGTTGCGTATCTCGGTGAGTAGTCGAGTAGCTATGCGCATATCGGTCTCGTCGAGTTCTATATGGGCAAAGAATTGGTGTAGCTCCTTGACCGACATGGCAACCAGCTCCATGATGGTTTTGTTGCATACCTTTACGTATGAGGCGGCGGGCTTGAGGCGTGATCCGTTGCATGAGGGGCATGTTGTCTTGCCACGATAGCGCGACAGCATCACACGATATTGTATCTTGTATTGGTTTTCTTGCAACATCCTGAAGAAGTCGTTGAGGCCGTAAACACCCTCACGACCGTGCCACAAAATATGTTTCTCCTCGTCGGTGAGTTGATAGTAGGGTCGGTGAATGGGAAATCCTGTGCGCTCGGATGCAGCTATAAACTCTTTTTTCCACTCGCTCATTTTCTCGCCGCGCCAGCACAGTACGGCATCTTGATATATAGAGAGTGTCTTGTTGGGGATGACCAAGTCCTCGTCTATACCCATTACGCGGCCAAAACCCTCGCACTCGGGGCATGCTCCGGCAGGGCTGTTGAAGTTGAACATCAAGTCGCTGGGCGCTTCAAACTCTATGCCATCGGCCTCAAATCGCTTGCTGAAGTTGTGTTCTACAATCTTACCATCTATATGCAATTGCATTGTACACTCGCCGTTGCCTTCGAAAAAGGCTGTCTCGGTCGAGTCGGTAAGTCGACTTATGGCCGCACCATTGTCGGCCACAGCCATGCGGTCTACCAGCAGGCGGGCTGTTTCAATATTGTAGGGCTCTGTTTGTGATAGAATCTCTTCTATCATCACAAATTGGCCATCTTGTTCTATGCGGGTAAATCCCTCTTTGAGCAACACAGCCAAGTGGTCGTTGAGACTGCGACCTTGAGGGATGATGAGGCGTGTGAGTAGGGCAAAGCGAGTACCCTCGGGGTATGCAAGCATGCAGTTGACTACATCCTTTACATCGTGGCGACGCACCTCCTCGCCCGATACAGGCGAAATAGTGCGACCAATGCGAGCAAACAGCATGCGCAAGTAGTCGTATATCTCGGTCGATGTGCCCACCGTTGAGCGGGGGTTGCGAGTATTTACCTTTTGCTCAATGGCAATGGCAGGGGGTATGCCCTTTATGTAGTCGCACTCGGGCTTGTTCATGCGTCCGAGAAACTGTCGTGCATAGGCCGATAGGCTCTCGACATATCGGCGCTGTCCCTCGGCATAGAGGGTATCGAATGCCAGCGACGACTTGCCCGAACCCGACAATCCCGTAACCACCGTGAGGGTGTTGCGGGGGATGCGAATGTCTATATTTTTCAGGTTGTTGACCCGAGCTCCTTTTATGATAATTTCTTCTTGCGACATTGTATAAGTGCGACGATTATTAAACTCGCAAACTTACACAAAATCGTTGAAATAATCAATAGATAGTAGTAGGATAATAGTGCTTGCTCGCTGTAAGTGGGGGCGTTTAATGCTTGCTCAGTGTGAAGTCAAATCGCAGGCCTCCGGTGTTTCTGTTGCGTACTGTAATTGTACCTCCGTGAAATTGTACTGCGTGCTTGACAATGGCAAGGCCAAGTCCGGTTCCTCCCATTCTGCGAGAACGCCCCTTATCGGCACGATAGAAACGTTCAAATAGTCGTGGTAGTTGTTTCTCTTCAACACCACAGCCGTCGTCTTCAAAGCATATCTTGCAGTGTGTATCGGTGTTTTCTACCAAGGAAATATAGATGTTTTTGCCTCCCGAGTAGGCAATGGCATTCTCTGTAAGGTTGCGGAAGATAGAGCCTATTAACGATAGATTGCCTTCTATTACAGCCTGTTCGTTAAAGTTTGCGTGGAGTGTAAATCGCTCTTCTTCGGGCATGAATTCCAGCTCGGTAGCAATTTCGTCAATTATATTGTTTATAACGATAGGCTCTTTAGAGATACTTTGGCTACCATCTTCCATGCGGGTAATAAGAGATACTTCGCTCAATAGCTTGCGAAGTCGCTCGTTGTGTGTGTAGCAACGCTCGATGAGTTCTTGACGTTTTTCGTCGCTCAGACTGATGCCCGAAAGTAGGGTTTCGAGGCATACTTGAATAGAAGCTACCGGGGTTTTTAGTTCATGGTTGATATTATTTGTAAGTTGGCGTTTGATGCGGTTTTTCTCCTGTTCGGCCTCATAGTGATTTACCCGTTCAATATACATGCCAAGTTTGCGGGTGGTAAAATAGGCCAATATGCTCATTGCAAGACTCACCGATACCATCACAACGAGAAATGACCAGTCGGCTTCGAGCAGGTCGTGCAGTGTGTTAGAGTAGGGAATGGCTGTGCGAACAATGACCCTTGAGCCACGTGTGGCCGAGTAGAAATATTCCCTTCCGTCGCTGAGCGATTGTCGCCCAATATTGTAACCCATGCCATATTGCAGAGCATTTGCAACCTCCGGGCGGTTGCGGTGGTTGTCGAGCGAGTCGAGTGGTATGGTATTGTCGTAGACTACGGCTCCCGAAAAGGTGATTATAGAGATTCTCAATTCATCGAAAGGCTTGTTGTGAGCCTCGATATACTCCTCGTATGCAAGCCCCTCTTCTATGGTTTCGAGTAGGTGTGTGTTGAATTGTTGAAGCTGAGCGTTCAAGAATTGTGATTTGTACTCTTTCTCTCGCACATATTGAAATCCGATAAAACAGAGTACAATTGTCCACGAGAATATGAGTAATAATAGAAACAGACGCTTGTGAAATGACACTTTAATCTCGGAAGCCATAACCAAAACCTGAACGTGTAACAATATAAGAGCCGTAAGTGCCTATCTTTGACCTTACGCGAGTGATGTTTACATCGATGGTTCGATCCAGCACAACAACTTCATCCTTCCACACTTTACTTAATATCTGCTCTCGGGATAATATTTTGCCACGGTTCGATATAAGATAGGCCAATAACTCAAACTCCTTTCTTGCGAGTTTTACTTCTATATCATCTACAATGCAACGTTTAAACTCTAAGTCGAGTTTGAGGCCTTCGACTTGTAGTATATTGGACTTTTCTGATGACGATTTGTTACCACCTATATTTCCCGATGTGCGACGCAATACACTCTTGACACGCGCAACAACATTGCGAATGGTGTAGGGCTTCATAATATAGTCGTCGGCGCCCAAGTTTAAGCCCATAACCATATCGTCCTCGCTGTCTTTGGCTGTGCAGAAAATAATAGGGATGTGAGCCGTGCTCACATCAGACTTGAGCATCTTGGCCATCTTGATGCCGCTTATCTCGCCCATCATTATATCGAGAAGAATGAGTGAGTATTGTTTCAAATCGAAGGTCAAAGCCTCCTCGGCACTGAAAGCAATATCTACGTCATAACCCTCATTTTCAAGATTGAGTTGTAATACCTCGCACAAGGTTTCCTCGTCATCTACTATCAATATACGATCTGTTTGCATATACCTTAATATATAATTTGGGGGCAAAAATACCGAGAATTGTTGAAGCATAAAATATGTAACAAAAGATTTAATAAAAATGTAACATTTTACTCAAAATCAGCATTTAACCAAAAGCTAATTTTTTTGAAACAATTATGAAACCATTGCCCGATACTTTTGCATCGTCAAACAATAACAGACAATAACAATGAAAACAAAACTTTTTTTGGCAGGTGTTATGGCCTGCATGGGTATCTGGGCACAAGCGCAAGATGCCAAAACAGAAGAGCCTAAAGGCAAAGCAATTGTACAAGTATTTGGAAACTTTCATGCCGACTTTGCCGGCGAGAGCAACAGCTTGGCGTTTGAATTGGAGCGTAGCTACTTGGGCTATGAATACAAATTTGACAAAGGCCTTTCGGTAAAAGGTGTGATGGATATAGGAAAATCAAGCGACGTTTCAGACTATCAGCGTATAGCTTATATTAAAAATGCCATGGTGTCGTGGAAGACAGGTGGTTTGACTCTTAATGGTGGTCTTATTTCGACTACGCAATTCAACTTCCAAGAGAAGTTCTGGGGCTATCGTTATATAATGAAGTCGTTCCAAGATCAATACAAGTTTGGTAACAGTGCCGATTTGGGTATTTCGGTTGCATACAAATTTGCCGACTGGGTATCGGCCGATGCTATCATTGTGAATGGTGAAGGTTATAAAAAAATTCAAGTAAACAATGGCTTTAATTATGGCTTGGGTTTGACGCTTACACCGGTAAAAGGGTTCCAAATACGCTTGTATGGAGGATTGAACGACAGTGGTGTAGAGGGTAAAACATCAACAATCAATATGGCTGCCTTTATGGGTTATAAGAGCGACAAGTTTACTATCGGAGCCGAGTATAATCACATGCTCAATGCTTCTTATGTTGCCGGTAACGATCAATATGGCTATTCGCTGTTTGCATCGGCGCAAGTTGCCAAGTATGCCGACGTGTATGCCCGATTTGATGATCTTTACTCAAAGGATAATTGGAACATAAAAAAAGACGAGCAGGCTGCAATTCTTGGTGCTCAGTTCAAATTGGGCAAGTATGTCAAGTTGGCGCCCAACTTCCGCATGAGCAAGCCCAAGGCCGACGGTGCGAGCTATGAATACTCGGCTTATGTAAACTGTTACTTTGGTTTTTAATAATAAATTGATAAACAACGAATTGAAATTTGAAATATGAAAAAGATTTTTTATTCAGTGATGACATTGGCAATTGTTGCTACCATGGTGGCATGTGGTATTGCCGATAGTGGTAATCGTGCAGCTCAAGAGCTCTCGGGAGCCGGTGCAACATTTCCCCTTCCTTTCTACAATGTTGTTTTTGAACAGTATGCCGAGGTAAATGGCGATGCAGTAGCCTACGGTGGTATAGGCTCAGGCGGTGGTGTTCGCAACTTGCGTGATAAGATTGTCGACTTTGCCGGTAGCGATGCTTTCCTCTCGGAGAAGGAGATGGCCGATATGCCCGAGGTAATTCATATACCTACTTGTATGGGTGCAGTGGTTCTTGCCTACAACCTCGATGGTGTAAGCGAACTCAACCTCTCGGGCGAGGTGATTGCCGATATTTTTGCCGGTAACATCAAGGTGTGGAATGATGAGCGTTTGGTGGCCCTCAACCCTGGTGTAGAGCTTCCTGCCGAGGCGATTATCCCTGTATTCCGCTCAGATGGCTCGGGTACTACATTCGTATTCACCGATTATCTCACAAAGGTGAGCCCTATGTGGAGCGAGACATTTGGTGTCGGTAAGTCGGTAAACTTCCCTGCAGGTCAGGCAGCAAAGGGTAATCCCGGTGTTGCAGGTGTAATCAAGCAAACAAAGAACTCTATCGGTTATGTAGGCTCGGAGTATGCCTTTGCACAGAAGATTGCTTACGCAAAAATTCAAAACCTGCGCGGTGAGATCGTAGAGCCTACAGCAGCAAGTATTTCGGCTGCCGCTTCGGGTGAGATTCCTGCCGATACACGTTGCTCAATCACCAACTCTGATGCCTCGGGTGCATATCCTATCTCTACTTTCACCTGGATGATTATCTACAAGGAGCAGAATTACTCTGACCGCTCAATAGATCAGGCAGTAGCTACACTCGACCTTTTGCAGTATATCCTCTCGGACGAGGCGCAAAGCATAACATCTGAGGTACACTATGCGCCGCTTCCCGAGAAAGCCAAGG
This sequence comes from Bacteroidaceae bacterium, assembly GCA_017555825.1. Lineage (GTDB taxonomy): Bacteria > Bacteroidota > Bacteroidia > Bacteroidales > Barnesiellaceae_A > Barnesiella_A. The sequence goes on from JAFZFQ010000022.1 coordinate 51,706, forward strand.
AGATAAGTATGACAAACCTCAAAACCGTTACTTACGACGGAGTAGCAATCTTGCAATAAACGACATCTATGAACGACAAGCTGTATAAAGTAATTTTATTCATAGCAGCATTGATAGTGCCGATAGTGTGCGGGGGTGTAGTTTACGCCCTCGTCACTGACGCGTACGATGCGTTTGAGCACTTTGGGTTTTTCAAGTTCCTCACTTCGTCCGAGTGGAGCTATACCGAGGGTGCCGAGCAGTATGGTGCATTGCCATTCATCACGGGTACATTGACAACAACATTGTTGGCTCTGGTATTCTGCATTCCTTTTTCGCTCCCTGTGGCATTGTTTGTAGGTGAATATTTTAAAGGTACGAGGATTGCTGCAGTGCTTAGTACAGTAACCGACTTGTTGGCGGGTATTCCCTCAATCATTTATGGTCTGTGGGGATTCTATACCTTGCGACCTATCATTATGGCGCTCAATATATCGCCACAGGGATCGGGCATTCTCACCGCATCGTTGGTCTTGGCTATCATGATTATTCCTTATGCCGCATCGCTCAGTGCCGAGTTTATCAAGATGGTGCCAAACGATTTGAAGGAGGGTGCTTATAGTCTTGGTGCGACACGAGCCGAGGTTATCGGCAAGGTGGTGTTTCCCGTTGCAGGTTCGGGTATTTTCTCGTCGTATGTATTGGCTATTGGTCGTGCCTTGGGCGAGACAATGACCGTGACGATGCTCATTGGTAACACCAATAATATTCCCGATTCGATAACTTCAACCGGAAACTCGATGGCATCAATCATCGCCAACCAATTTGGTGAGGCCGATGGCTTGCGACTCTCCTCTCTCATTGCAATAGGTCTTGTTCTCTTCTTGATAACAGCAGCAATAAATATGGTGGGTAAGATAATGATTAAACGTGCAAGAATATCTTGATTTATGACTACATTCAAAATAAAAAATCGCTTGGCAAAGGACAAGCTTATGTTGTGGGGAGTCTGTATCCTTGCAGCTCTTACGGCAGTCCCCCTGCTTGCCATTTTGGGAGAAGTATTGCTTCGTGGTTATGACCAGCTTTCGTGGTCGTTCTTTACCGAACCTACCCCCACAGCATATAAGGCCATGAAGGCTATCGAGGCGGGTGAGCGCATACCCGGAGGTATTGCCAATGGTATCATTGGTACGATGATAATGCTCGGTATGGCAGTTCTTGTGGCAGTTCCCGTAGGTATCTTGTGTGGTGCTTTCCTTGCCGAAAATAGCAAGAAGCGTTTTGCTCAGGTCGTAAGTTACCTGACCGACCTCCTGCAAGGTACACCATCGGTGATTATCGGTATCATAACCTACATTTGGGTGGTAGTGCCCATGAAGGGTTACTCGGCCATTGCCGGTAGTGTGGCACTCTGCATCATGATGCTACCGCTCATTATCCGCTCTACCGAGGAGACGCTGAAAATTCTCCCTGCATCGCTCAAGGAGGCGGGCTTGGCGTTGGGTGGCAACAAGGCTCGTGTCATGCTCAAGGTGCAGTTGCCTGCGGCCTTTGGTGGTATCTTTACCGGTGTATTGCTTGCTATCTCACGTGTGATTGGCGAGACTGCTCCGTTGATGTTTACAGCCCTTGGTTGCTCGCTTATTCGTTTCTCTATCGATAAGCCCATCTCGGCAGTGCCATTGCTTATTTGGGAGTTCTTCAACGACCCGAACCTGCAAGAGCTTATTTGGGGCGCATCGCTCTTCCTCTTGTTGTTCGTTCTCACCCTAAACCTAACAGCTAAATATCTTGCAAAGAAATGGAATCAGTAAAACCTATATTGGAGTTTAAGAAGACTTGTGTATCATATACCAAGCAGACAATGGCCGTAAAGTATGTATCGGCTGCTATCGAAAGAAATACAATCACGGCGATTATGGGCCCTTCGGGTTGTGGTAAATCGACACTATTGCGTGCCGTGAACCTTATGCACAATCTCTATCAGAACATTCGTGTCGATGGAGAAATCTTGCTCAATGGTGAGAATATCTTGTCGATGGAGCCTATCGATGTGCGTCGCCGCGTGGGTATGGTATTCCAGCGCCCGGCACCTTTCCCCACAATGAGTATCTATGATAATGTGCTTTCGGGCTTTGAGCTTAACGGTATTAAGCTGTCAAAAGCCGAGAGGGATGCAACCGTAGAGCGTTGCTTGCGCAGCGTGGCTCTCTGGGATGAGGTCAAGGATGTGCTCAACAAGAAGGGTACTTTCCTATCGGGTGGTCAGCAACAGCGCCTCTGCATCGCCCGTGCCTTGGCAATGAAGCCCGATGTGCTGTTGATGGACGAGCCTACATCGGCACTCGACCCTATTGCAACAAAACACATTGAGGAGCTTTTGTTGGAGTTGCAGAAGGAGGTGACAATCCTTATCGTTACCCACAATATGGGACAAGCCAAGCGTATCTCTTCAAAGTCAATGTTCATGTACCTTGGCGAGTTGGTTGAGTATGGCGATACCGAAACGATGTTTACTAACCCCGTTGATGAGCGTACCAAAGCCTACTTGACAGGCAAGATGGGGTAGTGTTTGGTTGCGATGATAAAAATGTAGTCCGTTGGGATTTTAATTCCCGACGGACTACTCTTTTTATAGGCGTTGCTCAATTGTCATGTTGAGGAGTATGCAAAATTGTATCCTCAGGCATTCTTTAAAATATAATGTGTGAGTCTCCATATTAGTTGCATAAGCAACTAATATAGGGGTATAAAAAAGAGTCGCTACCTCGGGTAACGGCTCAACTTCCTTCAGTGTAGTGAATTACTCAGCTACAACTTCTTCTACAACTACGCAAGAGTCGCAGGGAGCAGCGCAAGAATCGCACTCGTTAGTGCAAGAATCGCAAACAACTTCCTCAACAGCAACAACCTCAACAGCCTCTTCAGTAGCAGCGGGTTTGCTAGTGCAAGCTGCGAAAGAAACAGCAGCAGCAACAGCGCAGAACAATACTAATTTTTTCATTTTCTTTTCTTAATTAAGATAAACAATAACTTGTAGTTTCAAAAACGGCACAAAGGTAGATATAATTTTTTGAAAAGTTGCAAGGATTTAAGGTTTTTTTAGAGATGAAGCCTTAAATCCTTGCGTTTTTACCCTTGATTTATCTTTTAATTGGTGTACAAATATCGCTTGATGCTACGTTTGGGAGTCTTTTCAAACTCATTGGCATGCAATTGAATCTTGGCTATTTGCTCGTATGGAGCCACGATTTTGTTCAATTCTTTGCGGTGTTCTTCCATGATTTGAGGCAAATCATCGCTACTTATACCGTCGGTATCCATTGTTTCAAAGTCGGGGAATACAAGAGCGTTGAGTCGGCCGTCGCGTTCAACGACAAGGCTTTCCATTACGTAAGGAAGATTGTTGAGTTTTGCCTCAATCTCTTCAGGGTAGATGTTTTGACCATTCGCACCAAGAAGCATGGTTTTGCAACGACCTTTGATAGAGATAGTGCCATCGGGCGCTATTGTACCGAGGTCGCCTGTGTGCAACCAACCATCTTTGTCGAGTACGGCATTTGTTGCTTCTTCGTTTTTGTAGTAGCCTTGCATTACGTGTTCGCCACGTACGCATATTTCGCCTACTTCGCTGTCGGGGTTGCTTTTCTCTATCTTGGTTTCGACATAACCAAAGAGAGTGCGACCCGATGAGCTTGATTGGAACTCGCGGTGGGGTGTGTAGCTGATAAGGGGGCCACACTCGGTCATGCCATATCCTACTGTAAAGGGGAACTTGATTTTCTTCAAGAAAGCCTCAACTTCGCCATTGAGGGGAGCACCACCGATGATTACCTCTTCAAACTCTCCTCCGAAAGCCTCGATGAGTTGGTTGCGTATCTTGGCATAGATTTGGTCATTGAGTAGAGGGATGTTCAATGCAAAGCGCATTGCACCCTTGCTGATGAGAGGTTGTATCTGCTTGCGATATATTTTCTCAAGAATGAGGGGTACACATATAATAAGATTGGGTTTGACCTCGGCAAGTGCTTTGAGCAAAATCTTGGGCGAGGGAACGCGACCCAACAAAGTGATGTGTGAACCCGTAGCCAAGGGGGTGAGGAAGTCGAATGCGCATCCGTAGGCGTGTGCCAAGGGAAGGAACGAAAGTGCACGACTACCTTTGTAGTGGAGGTGTGAGCGGATGCCAAAGAGTACGTTGCCTGCCAAGTTGTTGCCCGAGAGCATTACACCCTTGCTGAAACCGGTTGTTCCCGATGTGTAGTTGATAAGGGCCAACTCTTCGTTGCCGTTTTGTGCATAAACCACATCTTCACGAGAGAAGCCGTTGGGGTATTTCTCGGCAAACAAGTCATTGAGCGAGGCCATAAGTTGCTCGATGTTCTCATCTTCTTGTTGTGCCAATACCTTGAAATTGTCAATAGAAATAGCTGCACGAATGTTGGGGAGTCTTTCCAATTCGAGGTGTTCCCATATTTGGTTGCTTGAGAAGCATAACTTGGAATCGGAGTGGTTGAGGATATGGTGCATATCGTGCGGGTTGAATTCTTGAAGAATGGGCACGAGGATTGCTCCATAGGTAATAACACCGATAAATACAGTACACCATTGAGGTGTGTTCTTGCCTACCAATGCAATTTTATCGCCATGTTTGATGCCACACTCCTTAAATAGAATGTGCAATTTGGCTATTTCTGCTGCGAGGTCTTTATAAGTCAATGTGTGTTTTGTGCTGTAGTCGGTGAGGGCGGGTAGCTCCCAGTTTTCGCGAAATCCGTCCTGATAAATCTGAATGAATCTTTGTTCTATCATAATGTATGTAATGTTAGTTTAGCGTAATTCTACCGCAAAAGTAACTCATTGCAGTGTGAATAATAGTTTATTTTATCGCAAACTTAGTGAATTTCTACCGATTTTGGCACAAAATAGCTAACTTTGGGCAAAATTTTTTGCGAAAAATGATAGACACCTCTGTATTCCAAGATAAAACGGCTGTTTTTTATACGCTGGGATGTAAGTTGAATTTTGCCGAGACATCAACACTCGGGCAACTTCTTGCCGAGCAGGGTATAAGAAAAGCACGTGCCGGCGAGAGTGCCGATTTGTGTGTTGTAAACACTTGTTCGGTTACAGAATTAGCCGATAAAAAGTGCCGTCAAGCTATCCGTCGCATAGCGCGCAAGCACCCCAATGCCTTTATGGTAGTAACCGGATGTTATGCTCAGTTGAAGCCACAGGATATTGCCGATATGCCAGAGGTGGACCTTGTGTTGGGTGCCGAGCAAAAATTGGAAATTCTGAATTATCTGCCCAATCTTGCCAAACGTGAGCGTGGAGAGGTGGTGGTTACTCCTCACAAAGATATACGCCGCTTTGGTGCTTCATGTTCGCGAGGCGACCGCACACGTTACTTCCTCAAGGTGCAAGATGGTTGCGACCACTATTGTACCTATTGTACCATTCCTTTTGCGCGCGGTCGTAGCCGCAGTGGTACTGTAGCGCAGATGGTAGAGCAAGCGCGCGAAGTTGCTGCTGCGGGAGGCAAGGAAATTGTAATCACAGGTGTGAATATTGGCGACTTTGGCAAGCATACCGATGAGAATTTCTACGATCTCATACGTGCGCTTGACGAGGTTGAAGGCATAGAGCGCTACCGCATTTCGTCGATAGAACCGGAGTTGCTTACCGATGAGATGATTGATTTTGTGTCGCAGTCAAAGCGTTTCTGTCGACACTTCCACATACCCTTGCAGTCGGGTAGTGACGAGGTGCTGAAACTCATGCGCCGTCACTACGATACAGCTCTCTTTGCTCATAAAGTAAAGAAGATAAAAGAGGTAATGCCCGATGCCTTTATAGGTGTGGATGTCATTGCCGGCATGCGTGGCGAGACTCCCGAGCTATTTGAGGAGGCATATCGTTTTATCGAATCGTTGGATGTGTCGCAGCTGCATGTCTTTACTTATTCGGAGCGTCCCAATACCAAGGCCTTGGCAATAGAGCCGGTAGTGGATGTGCGCGAGCGCCACGAGCGTTGCAATAAGCTCATCGAGTTGTCCGATGTCAAGTTGCGTGCATTCTACAAGAGCTATCAAGGTACCGAGCGTACAGTGCTCTTTGAACAACCTGCCAAGGGCATGCCTATGCACGGCTTTACCGATAATTATATACGTGTAGAGATGCCCTACGACCGTGAGGCTATCAACAAAGTGTGCCGAGTGCGACTTGGTGAGATGAATGAGGCCGGTGATGCGCTCTTGGCCAATAATATAGAGTAGTATGAGCAAGCGTAGTCGCGATATATTGTACTTTCCGCTATATGCCATTTTCTGTGTGCTTTCGTGGCTACCTCTGTCGGCGCTGTATGTATTGTCGCGTCTATTATATTATATAGTATATTATGTGGTGAGGTATAGGCGCAAGATTACTCGCGACAATATCTCGAAGGCCTTCCCCGAGAAGAGCGAACAGGAGTTGTTGCAGATAGAGCGCGATTTCTATCGCTATTTTACCGATTATGTAGTAGAGACTGTCAAGCTCTTGCACATCAGTGATGCCGAGATGCGTCGTCGTATGGAGTTTGTCGATACCGAAGTAGTAGACCGTTTTACACGCGAGGGTCGTTCGGTAATGTTACTCTTGGGTCACTATGGTAATTGGGAGTGGATACCCTCGTTGACTCGTTGGTGTGCTATGAGCGACACGCTGGTGAGCGGACAGATTTATAATCCACTACACAATGCCTGGTTCAATGACTTTTTCTTACGATTGCGCAGTCGATTTGGAACGATAAGTATTGCCAAGAAAAACACCTTGCGCGAGCTACTGCAACATCGCCGTGATGGAAAGGCTTCGCTTATAGGCTTTATTTCGGATCAAAGCCCCGATCGCCACAGTGTGCGCTATATTACTACCTTCATGGGGCGCGAAACCGCTGCCATTACGGGCTATGAAACTGTAGCCAAGAAGTTGGACATGGCTGTGGTGTATGTAGATGTGGAGATAGTAAAACGTGGATATTATAGAGCCACATTCAAGTTGTTGGAAGAAAATCCTGCCGGCTGTGCCGAGTATGATATAGTAGACCGCTATATGCAGGCATTGGAGAGCACTATACGCCGTGCTCCACATGCTTGGTTGTGGTCGCACCGCCGATGGAAATATGGACGCAAACACATCAATAACGCATGAAACCGATTGCTGTAGTCATTCTCAACTGGAACGGAGCTTCGCTGCTTCGAGAGTATCTCCCCACGGTGTGTCGCAATACACCAGCCTCCTTGGCCGACATTATTGTGGCCGATAATGGCTCTACCGACAACTCGGTAGAGGTCTTGCAACAGGATTTTCCCGCGGTGAACACCATTCTTTTTGCCGAGAATTATGGCTTTGCCGAGGGCTATAATAGAGCTATAGAGCAACTTGCCGACTATCGCTATATTGTATTGCTCAACTCGGATGTTGCTGTGGCTGATGGGTGGTTGCAACCTCTCTATGACTATGCCGAGTTGCACGACGACGTGGCGGCAATGCAACCCAAGATACGAGCCTATCGCGACAAAGAGTCGTTTGAGTATGCCGGTGCAGCCGGAGGCTATCTCGATTGTAATGGTTTTCCCTATTGTCGTGGACGCATATTTGATACTGTAGAACGTGACAACGGACAGTATGACGATGTGTGCGAGGTGGCGTGGGCCTCGGGTGCGGCTTTGTTTGTGCGCACCGATCTTTATCGCAAGGCCGGCGGACTTGATGCAAAGTTTTTTGCCCACATGGAGGAGATTGACTTGTGTTGGCGATTGCGCTTGATGGGCTATCGTATCATGGCTGTTCCGCAAGGTGTTGTTTATCATTATGGAGGAGCGTCGCTCGATAGTGCCAGCCCCCGTAAGTTGTATCTCAACTACCGCAACAACTTGCTCATGATGTATAAGAATCTTCCTGCCGACATTCGTGCATGGCGCATCTTCCGTCGCATGTTGTACGATGGCGTTTCGGCGTTGAAATATTTAGTGTCGGGACAATTTTCTTATGTAAAAGCTGTGTGGGATGCGCACTTCGACTATCGCAAGATGAAGGGGCAATATCATACTCGTCCTGCCGAAAACCGTCTCAATGACCTGCCACAGGGTCGAGTAAATATCATTCTCGATTATTTCTTGCTTGGAAAAAAACGCTATACCGATGTGATGAAATAAAACAAGGACGTTTCACATCGTATATGAGGTTATTTCTTACCGCCGATAAAATCTAACAAGTCGGGGTGCTGCATGCGCGTGTAGGTTTCACTATCGACATATACATTGGCATTGTCGGGTATGTGTACGCGGTGCAGGGTAGTATCGCTCTCTAAATCGCTTTCAACCACCTCATATTTTATCTCTCTTTCTTGCAATTTATACTCGAACGAGGGTGATTCTATAAGATGATATACCATTACTGTAGAGCCGGGAGTGATGGCGTCAAACAATCCTCTCATACGTTGCGTATAGGCTCCACCGGCTACTATCGTAGTAGCACAGCAAAGCAGTTGTGTGGCTACGAGCAGGGTGTATAGCACTGTGCGTAGTGTGCGCATAGGTGTAGATAAGCTGTTGTTGTGCTCGGTGTAGAGTAGTAGGATGACGGGTACTGCCCATAGGAATGGTATATATCGCATCCACCAGCTTTGCTCGAAGATGAAGCATGCGCCTATCAGTAGCATAGATATGCCGGCGAATGTAGATGCTTGCGCCTTGTTGAGGGTGTGAGATTGTCTCTCTTTTGCTATGCAATAGGCTGCGAATAGCATAGAGGCAAATAGTACATACCCAAAGAATGGGCCCAAGCCGGCAATGCGGGCTTCGTGTGAAACATAGTAGTCGTGTAGCGAATCGCCGATGATGGGTATCCACAGCCCTGTGCCTTGTGCGTTGTAAAAAAGCGAGCGAAACCAATTGCTGAAGCGATTGCCGTTGAGGTATATATCGGGGGTATTGTCGCTCATTATATCAATGTCGCCACCTATGAGGGGGTAGAATGGGTTGCCCCAGCCGATAGTATTGGTTGCATAGGGGTGGTAGCCCAATATGCCAAATGCGACAACAAACAAGGCTATAGATAGTGCTGTCATGCGATAACTCAGCATGTGTCGGCCTTTTACAAAGCACCATATTATGCCTACGCCTATTGTAAGAAAAATGTAGAACGCAGCGGTAAACTTGGTGGATGTGCCATATAGAGCCGATATGATGAGTATGCACCACGACAGAGGGTTGTTGTGGCGGTAGATGCTTATGAGCGATATGGCTACAAGCAGCATGAATGAGTATAAGGCAAAGTCGGTATAATAAATGTAGGCTTGACGTATTACAACAGGGCACAGTGTGAGTAGTATTGTGTGTAGCAGAGTGCGACGAGACGTAAGCGTGTAGAACTCGCGTCGCAAGAAGCTGTAGGTGACAAAAATAGAACCCTGTATGATGAGTATATTGACGGCCTTTCCACACTCAATGCGGTTGAAGCATTGTGTGATGGTTGCAGCGGCTATTTCTAAGCCCTTGGCATAGTGTCGGCTCCACAATGAGCTGAAATCTTGTGGGTTGTATATAGGGTTGCATCCCATTATCATGTCTACAATTCCTCCCTGATGATAGGTGTTGCCATCGAAGCTGTTGTCGTGAAGCAGTGTGGCCGACAACAAGGCAAATGCAAGGGATATTACTGTATAGAGATAGTAGCGCAACAGTGACCCCGCGGCATTGATATATCTTGTGACGAGAGCATGACCTATGGTAAAAGAGAGGATTGCAGCCGCAGGAAACATCCACGTGCCCAAGCCTCCTCCCATAAAGAAGGATGTCGTGGCTATGAGAAGCGAAAGAAAGGGTATAAACAACAAGGTTACTCCCCATATTTCAATTTCGCTCGCTGTGGGTCGTAGGCACTTGATGTTCATTCAAAAAGCTTGAGTTGTGGGTCGGTGAGGCGGAATGATTGTCTGTGAAATGGTGTTACACCGTATCGTGCTATGGCATCGCGGTGTTCTTGTGTAGGGTAGCCTTTGTTTCTATCCCATCCGTAATGAGGGTATTGCTCGTGCAATTGCATCATGTAGTCGTCGCGGTAGGTCTTGGCCAATATCGATGCTGCTGCGATAGAGAGAAATTTTCCATCGCCTTTTACCACGCAGGTGTGGGGTATGCCATTGTAGGGCTTGAAGCGGTTGCCGTCGATGAGTAGGTGTTGTGGCACTTGTGACAATTGCTCTACAGCGCGGTGCATAGCCAATATCGATGCGTTGAGAATATTTATCTTATCAATTTCTTGAGGTGTGACAATGCCCACAGCCCAGGCAATAGCGTCTTGTTCGATAATGGGGCGCAAGGTGTAGCGTTGTTTTTCGCTGAGTTGTTTTGAGTCGTTCAGTAGCGGATGATGATAGTCTTGAGGAAGAATTACGGCAGCAGCAAAGACTGCTCCCGACAAGCAACCTCGACCCGCTTCGTCGCAACCCGCTTCGATGCGACCACTCTCCATGTAGGGCAACAACATATCGATGCTTTTTTGTGGTGTGACACAGAACAATTCTGTGCATGGGTTGTTATATGGGTAAATGAGTCTTTGTAAAACAAATTCTCGATTCAACCCCGAATAGAATTGTTTGTTATTCCTAAGTTATAGTTTGCTATTTGTTTGATTTAAGAGAAGATAAGAGCACGTCGTGAGATGTGCTCTTATTTTATGTTATTCGGTAATAACGCCCATTTGCAAGATGCCGCCTGTTGTGGGGTCGAATACCACAAAAGTGGGTTGCTTCTTGTGTGTGAGCAAGGCGGGATCCAATCCAAATACTACACCTAACTGGGCAACGCTAAGCTCCTTTTGGGCCAATCTCTCTGAGTTGAATTGCAAGGTCATCTGAGCCTTGCCGGGTATGTTGTATGCCAAAGCTCCCTTGGGTACTTTCTTGATAACGCCCTTGTTGTCGAGAGGGTATTCGCCACGCTCGGTGATAGCAACCGAAAGGTATATGGGAGCACCGCACAGGTTATTTGCATCAACAAAACCTAAGTGTTCGGAGAAGCGCAAGAGGACCAAGTTGTTTACATCTTCATCGGGAGTATATTTGATGCGTTTGGTTACATACTCTACCGAGGTTGTACCTCTAAACATTGACGAGAGAGCTTGCTCCTGTTGGTCGAGTTGCTCGATGATGATGCGCAGGGACTCGCCATCGGCGGGCATATTGTCGGCCTCACCGGTGAGTATATCCATGCGACTCTCGCGTATGCGGTAGATTTGTTTGGCTGCCATCTCGGCCATGCGGGTTACAGAGCCCGACATGAGTATGTCGCCCGATAAAGCTTTTGAGTAGTCTATATCACAGATATTGTTGGGGGTTACAGCCGGGAATGTGTCGGCCACATGTGTCTCAGGAGTGATATTGGCGCTGAGTATGGTTTGCTCGGGGCTCACGTAGATGTAGGGCGTTTGTCCGGCCTTGAATGTGAGCTGGTAGCGAGCCTCGGTATTGGCTTCGCTGCGTACTACGATTGTGGCTCCTTCGAGTTTCCAAGTCTCGGTATTCTCGGTGATAACATCGGTTATGCCCAAGTATTTGCGGGCATATTGGTAGTATTGGCCAGCCTTGCGAGTAGTTTTTGAGGCTACAAATTCTATCTCGGTAGTGGTCTTAGGCAAGTAGTAGTTGAGTGCGTAGTCATTGAACTTCTCGGGTTGAAGTTGTACTACATCTTGTGCAGTGGCAATGAGTGCCATGCTTATAATGAGTGTTGTAAGTATGCTTTGTCTCATGTTGCTGTGTGTTTGAGAGTTTGACATCCCAATTTTGCAAAAGTTTATTTGTCGTGGTTGCGAATTTTCTTGTAAGCCTTGCCTATATTGGCAATAATATCTTGCGCAGTGATATACTCTTCGCAATTTTCGCTTGCAGCAATATCGCCGGCAGTGCCGTGCAAGTGTACGGCCAATACGGCGGCCTTGATGGGCTCGTATCCTTGTGCCAATAGTGAGGTGATAATACCTGTGAGCACATCGCCACTACCTGCTGTAGCCATGCCGTTGTTGCCACAGTTGTTGATGTATACCTCGCCCTTGGGCGATATGATGGCAGTGTGTGCGCCTTTCAACACAATGATGATGTTGTAGCGGCTTGCCATGGCAATGGCTTGTTGCAAGCGGTGTGAGTCGCTGTCGATAACACACTCGTACAATCGCTCAAATTCACCCACATGAGGCGTGATGATAGAACCGGCAGGAAGCAGGTCGAGAAGCTCGGGCTGACGTGACAAGATGTGCAATGCATCGGCGTCAAATACGGTGGGTATCTTGATACCGTCCGACAGTAGTTTGAGCATGCAAGAAGTTTGCTTGGCACCATAGCCGAGTCCCGGGCCAATGCCCAATGCGTTGTAGCGGTTGTTGATGGTTACATCGCTACACACGAGGTCTTCGGCGTCGGGCTCATAGAGCGCTTCGGGTACAGATGTCTGCATGATAACATTGCCACAACGAGGGGCGTGTACGGTAGTAAGGCCTATGCCTGTGTGCATAGCGGCCTTGGCTGCCAATACTGTGGCGCCCATCATGCCGTAGCGACCACTCACGAGCAATCCGTGACCATAGGTGCGCTTGTCGGAGAATTTTTCGCGTGGGCGTATGAGTGATGCAATGTCGCTATTCTCAACGCAGTAGAAGTGCGACATCGAATCGGTTGTGCCGGCAGGCTTCAAGCCGATGTCGAGCACCTTCCACTTGCCTACATAAGGCGCGTTCTCTTTGAAGAAGAAAGCGAGCTTGGGGTATTGGAATGTATATGTGACGTGTGCTCTAATGATGTGGCGAGACTCGTTTTTTTGAGTCCAATCGCTCATCAATCCGGTAGGGATATCTATGGAGATAACGTATGCCTCTGAGTCGTTGATATATTCGACAAGCGAAGTGAAGCCACCGGCCAACGGCTTGTTAAGACCTGTGCCAAAAAGTCCGTCGATAACCAATGTGTCGGCGGTGAGATGTGGAGGTCGGAAGGTCTTTGTTACCTCGTCAAGACGAGCGTTGGGAAATTCGGCCTTGAGACGCTCGTGGTTGATGGCACAATTGGGGTTGATGTTGGTCGATGTTATGAAGTAGTATATCTGTGGGTTATAGCCTTCTACCATGAGCAGGCGGGCTATAGCCAGTGCATCGCCTCCGTTGTTGCCGGGGCCGGCAAAGATGCAGATGTGCTTGTTGCGAGGAAAGTGCGAGGTGATTTCATACACCACGGCCGAAGCGGCTCTTTCCATCAGGTCGAGCTCGGTAATACCCTCTTGTTCTATTGTATCTTGATCGATTTGGCGTAGGTCGCCAGCCGAAAATATCTTCATAATCGTTTGCTTTTTCTCCGAATTCTTGAATATACAAAGATAGTGTTTCGCAAGGAAAAGACAAAGAGCGTTTGCCAATTTTATTTTTATCGCAAAAAAATTAATACAAAATTAATACAAAATTAATACAAAATTAATACAAACAACACGTTAAACAGTACCGAAATATTGCTACTGACGATGGTGTGATTTTGTTCGGACTGTATTTTGTGTGAGTTGTTGATAAATGGTGGAAAATATTATGCTGCAGGTGTGGTAATTTAGTTTTAAAATTGTACCTTTGCACAAATTCATTGCATTTGTAGTTATGGATACTATTAAACTGAAAGATTTGACCTTTAGGCCATATATAAGCAGTGAGGAAATTGCTGCTGCTGTGAAGAATGTAGCCGCTCGCATCAACGAGGATCTTGCCGACAAGAATCCGTTGTTTTTGTGCGTGCTCAATGGCTCGTTTATTTTTGCAGCCGACTTGTTCCGCGAGATAACTATCCCCGGAGCAGAGATAACATTTATACGCATGAAGTCGTATATCGGAACACAAACAACCGGCGATGTACAAATGGTGTCGGGGCTTACCGAGGACATTTCGGGCCGTACCGTTGTTATTGTTGAGGATATTGTAGATTCTGGTTTTACGCTCAAGCAACTCAAAGCCTTGCTGCAAGAGTGCAACCCTGCCGAGATTAAGGTTGCTACATTGCTCTTCAAGCCCGAGTCGCTCAAGTGTGATGTGACTATAGACTATGTTGCGCTGGATATTCCTCCTGCATTTATTGTAGGTTATGGATTGGATTATGATAACTTGGGTCGCAACCTCAAGGATATATATTCGATTGTACAAGATTGAAAAAAAATAAAGATAACAAGATATGAATATAGTGATTTTTGGAGCCCCCGGCTCAGGAAAAGGTACACAAAGTGCATTGCTCATTGAAGAGTATGGCTACTACCACATATCAACCGGCGACGTATTGCGTGCGCAGATTGCACAAGGTACAGAGTTGGGTAAGATTGCCGATTCGTACATTTCAAAAGGTCAACTCATTCCCGATGAGTTGATGATTGATATTTTGGACGACGTATTGTCGGCACACCCCGAGAGTGCCAAGGGTGTAGTATTTGATGGTTTCCCCCGTACTATACACCAAGCCGATGCCTTGGATGTATTGTTGGAAAAACGCGGTGGTAAGTTGGATATTGTAGTGGGTCTCGAAGTAGAGGAAGAGGAGCTCATTGAGCGCCTTATCAATCGCGGTAAGACCTCGGGTCGTAGCGACGACAATATGGAGACTATCAAGAAACGTCTCGATGTGTATAACAACCAAACCAACCCCTTGCGCGACCACTATATGGAGCAAGGTAAGTACGAAGCTGTACATGGTATGGGTAGCATCGAAGATATCTTTGCCAATATCAAGAGTGTTGTAGAGAAACATCGCTCTCTCTAATTGATATATCAAAGATAGCGACAATAAACTCACAAGACAATTAGTGTTAATGTCTTGATATAAAACGAATAAAATACCGTAAAATAGAATGGAGGCTGCACGATGAGTGTGGCCTCTTTTGTTTTGGGGTGTGGCTTGCGTGGATGGGTTATTGAATGGGAGTAGGGGTGCTCTCTTGAAGCAGGGTTTGAGCAAGGTTCTTGTGCTTGTGTATATAGCGCAAGGCTTCTTGAGCTGCAATTTGTTGCGCCTCTTTCTTCGAGTATCCGCGACCTTGTCCCAGCTCTTGGTTGGCTATCATGACGCGAGCATGGAATATAGGGTTCTTGTGCTCGTCGGTCGATATATCATCTATATCGAAGAGGTAGGGTATGTGGTGGTGTTGACACCACTCGATGAGGCGCGACTTGAAGTTGACCTCTTGTTGCGATAGCTTGTTGATGTCGATGTGCTTGCTGATGATTTGGTTCTCGACAATTGTGCGACACTTCTCAAATCCCTGGTCGAGGTATATAGCGCCAATGAGAGCTTCGAGGGCGTTGCCATAGGTGTTGTTGTTGTGCGATTGTGAATGGATGGTTACTTGCACAATCTTGTCAAGTCCGAGCGCTACGGCTACTTGGTTGAGGGTGTCACGCTGTACAATTTTTGAGCGTGTTTTTGACATGAATCCCTCGTCCTTGTTTCCGAAACGTTTGTAGATTATGTCCGACACTATTGTGCTCAAGACTGCGTCGCCGAGAAATTCCAATCGCTCGTTATTGCCACCCTCTTGCGAGTTGCGTCCGGCCGAGCGGTGTCGGCATGCTTGTTGGAAGAGGGTGATGTTGTTGGGGATAAATCCCAACATGTCGTAGAAAATACGATAAGGCTCTTGGCGTTGCAACGTCAAGAGCCTTATGCGTTTATAGATAGATTGAAACACTTTATTTCTCAAATTTTTTCAAGATAACACAAGCGTTGTGACCGCCAAAGCCAAATGTATTTGACATTACGGCGCGCAATTCGCGCTTTTGTGCTTTGTTGAATGTAAAGTTGAGATTGTAGTCAATCTCGGGGTCGTTGTCGCCCTCTTCGTGGTTGATGGTGGGCGGAACGATTCCATTTTCCATAGCTTTTATGCAGAGCACTGCTTCGAGTGCGCCGGCAGCACCCAAGAGGTGACCGGTCATAGACTTGGTCGAGCTGATATTGAGTTTATAAGCATGTTCGCCAAATACCTCTTTGATGGCTTTTATCTCAGATATATCGCCAACAGGAGTAGATGTGCCGTGAGTGTTTATGTAGTCAATATCTTCGGGTTTCATCTCAGCGTCTTCGAGAGCATTGCGCATCACGAGTTTGGCGCCCAAGCCCTCGGGGTGAGTGGCTGTGAGGTGATACGCGTCAGCGGCAAGACCACCACCGGCTATCTCGGCATAAATTTTGGCTCCACGAGCCAGGGCGTGTTCCATCTCTTCGAGGATGAGACAGCTACCACCTTCACCCATAACAAAACCGTCGCGTGAGCCACTGAAGGGGCGCGAAGCTGTTTGGGGCGAATCGTTGCGAGTAGAGAGCGCGTGCATCGCGTTGAAGCCACCTACGCCGGCAGCATAGATAGCAGCTTCCGAACCACCAGATATGATTACATCGGCTTTACCCAAGCGAATGTAATTGTAGGCATCTATCAATGAGTGGTTGGATGAAGCACATGCCGAAACGGTGCCGAAGTTGGGGCCGTGAAATCCATAAAGCATAGAGATTTGTCCTGCTGCTATATCCGATATCATCTTGGGGATGAAGAAGGGGTTATAGCGAGGGCCTCTTTCGGGATGTAATGCGTAGTTGGTAACCTCTTGTTCGAAAGTACCCAAACCACCAATACCGGCTGCGTAAATAACGCCGGCACGTTCGCGATTTATCTTCTCTACATCAATGCCCGAGTCATTCATCGCCTCTTTTACTGCTGCGATAGCATATTGTGCAAAGAGGTCGAGCTTGCGTGCTTCTTTGGGGTTTTCAAAGTAGTTGAGAGGATCAAAATTCTTTACCTCGCACGCAAATTTAGTCTTGAACTCGCTGGCATCAAAATGTGTAATAGGTCCAGCTCCACTTACTCCATTGATGGCTGCATCCCATGTTTCAGAGACGCAGTTGCCCAATGGCGTAATTGAACCCAGACCTGTTACTACAACTCTTTTGAGTTCCATAAATTATTTACCTGCAAGAGCTTGCTCGATGTGCTCGATAGCTTCGCCTACAGTTGTGATTTTTTCAGCTTCCTCATCGGGAATTTTGATGTCGAATGTATTCTCGAAATCCATGATCATTTCTACTGTATCGAGTGAATCTGCACCCAAATCGTTGGTGAAGCTAGCTTCGTTGGTAACAGCAGACTCGGGACGACCCAAACGTTCTGCGATAATTGATCTTACTTTTACTGCAACTTCAGACATAGTTTTTCTTTTTTAATGAATTAATAAGAAGTTTTATTCAAAAATGCTGTGCAAAGAAAAGGTTTTTTGATGAATTATTTGCTATTTCGAGGGTAGAAAATGCGTTTTACTGCACAAAAAATCCTTGTGTGTGCACTGTTTTGTATTTAAATACGCTTCTTGTGCTATTATACAATATCAATTTATAACTCTATAGGCTGGGTGGGGAGTGTCTCTTGGTAGTTGAGTATGTGGTATTCTTTCTCACCCACTTTCTCAAGTACGCCTACGGGTTTGTTGCTGAAAATGTATACTTCCGACACGGTTTCGCCGTTGCTGTTGGTATAGTCAATGCTGTAGGCAGTAGCGATTACCTCTTCGGGATTGCGCTCGTTGAAGGATTGCATGGCGTAGTGTTGTGCAGCGTAGCCTTCGAGGCTGAGGGCTTCGAGTTGTTCATACTCGGCTTGCAGATTCTCGGCATCGCGGGTAAACGAGTAGCTACGACTGCGGTCGAACTTGAGATACTCCTCGTGGTTTGAGGGGAGTTTTTGTGCGGCTTTGAGGTAGCCGTCTATTTTGCTTTTGTATTTGATGTTGTTGCCATATTGGCGCTTGGCGGCCTCATATTTTTTCATGTAGTCTTCGTGGCGCAACACGTTGGCACGCTCGTCTTTCTCGCAATCTTCGGCTTTCTTTTCCCAAGCGAGTTTTTTCTCCGCGAGCAGATTTTGATATTCGGGTGTGAGTCCGCGAGTGATGTAGGCAATGCTATCGGCTACGGTAATATCTTGCACGAAGGTTATGGTGATATTCTCTTTGTTGCCTTCTTGTGCTACAAATGCGTCGATGTAGTCTTGTTGTGTGGGTTGGCTTGCGCATGAGGCGAGGAGTGCTACGCAAGCAGTGGCCAATAGATGTTGGAATTTCATAATGTTATTTGTTTTATAGGTTTGTTTATTGTTTGATAACTCTTTGTTGCAGATACAAAACTACTGTTTTTATTTGAATTAATAAATAGGTGATAAAAAATTTGTAGTTTTGCACATGGTTATGACAAATATAAAAAAATCTATAGAGAGATATATGGAGCGACGAGGTTGTCGTTCTATGCAGTGTCGGGCGGCCCTTATTGACATGGATGGTGTGTTGTATGACTCTATGCCTCATCATGCCGAGGCATGGTATCGCACCATGGCTCCACTGGGTATTGCTTGCACTCGCGAGGATTTCTTCTTGCTCGAAGGTAGCACGCGCACGCGTACTATAAATATGTTTTTCAACCGTGAGTATGGGCATGATGCGCCCGAGGAGGTGTCGTTGGCTCTTTATGAGGAGAAGGTACGACAGTTTCGTGCTCTCGGCGATGCCGAGCGCATGCCCGGTGCCGATGTGGTGATAGAGCGGCTCCTCGCGCACGATGTGCGCACGGTGCTTGTTACGGGCTCAAGTCAGGGTACGTTGCTCGAACTGCTCGATACCGACTATCCGCGAGCCTTCAATATGCCCTATCGTATTACTGGCGAGGATGTTGTGCATGGCAAACCGTCGCCCGAGCCCTACTTGATGGGCTTGCAACGTGCCGGTGTGGAGGCTCACGAGGCTATTGTGATAGAAAATGCACCGCTCGGTGTGCAGGCCGGCGTGGCTGCAGGGGTGTTTACTGTGGCTGTCAATACAGGTCCTATTCCGGCTCAAGCATTGTATGATGCGGGTGCCGATATAGTATTCGATTCTATGCCTCAATTTGCAGCTCATATTGACGAGTTGATAGAGACAATAAATACTAAGGGTGTATGATGCAAGAAGTTTTGTTCACCAATTGCGTAGAGGAGGCTATAGAGCGCCTGTGTCGTGACGCAAAGTACGACCGTTGCTTTGTGCTGTGCGATAGCAATACTCACGAGAGTGTGTTGCCTCGTATTGCTTCTGCGCTTGTTGCAGAGGCCGAGGTGATAACTGTTGCTGCAGGCGAGGAGTCGAAAAATCTCGATTCGCTTGCTTATGTATGGGGCGAGTTGAGCTTGCGTGGTGCCACACGTCATTCGTTGCTTATCAATGTGGGAGGTGGCATGATTACCGATTTGGGTGGTATGGCGGCCGCAACTTTCAAGCGAGGCATAGACTTTGTCAATATACCCACAACGTTGCTCGGCGCAGTAGATGCGGCTGTAGGTGGCAAGACGGGCATTAACTTTGCCGGGTTGAAAAACGAAGTAGGTGTTTTTGCTCAAGCTCGCATGGTTGTTATCTCAACGCGATTTTTCGACACATTGCCCCGCGAGGAGTTGCTGTCGGGCTATGCCGAGATGTTGAAGCATGGCCTGATAGATAGTGAAACGCACTACAATGCGTTACTCAATTACGATATAACCTCGCCCGATGCCGATACGTTGTTGCCTCTGTTGCAATACTCGGTGGGGATAAAGCAGCGCATTGTGGAGCAAGACCCGCAAGAGAAGGGCTTGCGTAAGGTGCTCAACCTGGGTCATACCGTGGGGCACGCTATTGAGAGCCACTCGCACAAGCATGGGCGAGCGGTGGCACATGGCTATGCTGTGGCGTGGGGATTGGTGTGCGAATTGCTTATTGCGCACCGTGCCTTGTCGTTCCCCTCGGCAGTGATATACGATTTGGCTCGTTTTGTTGAGCAAAACTATAGTGCTTATGCCTTCACTTGCGACGATTATGATGAGCTGATTGCCCTCATGCGGCACGATAAAAAGAACGTTGGCGAAAAAATTAACTTCAGTTTGATAAAAAAAATTGGCGAAATGAGCCTTGATAACTACATTGAGCCAAAAGAAATTGAAATTTCTTTAGATTTTTTTCGCGACCTTTTTCATTTGTAAATCAAATGGTTATGCAAAATAGGTAAAAATAGTTGAAAAATTTCTTTCGAAAAAATTTGCAAATTAAAAAAATAGCCCTACCTTTGCATCACCTTTTCAGACGGGGTGTAGCTCAGCCCGGTTAGAGTACACGTCTGGGGGGCGTGTTGTCGCTGGTTCGAATCCAGTCACCCCGACCGAGCAAAAGTAAGAGTCAAGCATACGCTTGACTCTTTTTTTATGTCCAAAAATTGGGGCTAATCGCAATTTGGTAGGTCGAAAAGAGCTATCTTTGCAATAACCTCAATTTTTCTTGTATGAAACGCTTTCTATCTCTCTTTATACTTCTGCTTGGTGTGGTCTTTGCCCTCGATGCGCAATCACTTAGCAACTATCGTCTGGAGTTTGACAAGCGCGATATGGGTAGTGGTGCGCTCAAGGTGACGTGTGAATTTACTATTGATTTTGCAGGAGAGGATTCGCTTGTACTCGATTTTGGCGGAAACTTTGAGGAGTTAGCGGTGGAGGAGTTAATGATAACGCCTGCCGATGTTCGTTATACTTTTGATCCCATTGCCAAGCATATCACCTTCTATCGAGCGCAAGCAGATACGTTGCGCGTTGAGATGGGGTATATCTATATGAATTTTACATCGGTGTTTATGTACAACAACAAGGGAGCCGAGGTGTGGGAGTGTATCAGTACCGATAGTGGCGAGTATTATTATCCTATGCGTCGTGGTATGCTGTATAGTGGTGAGGTGCTGTTTCATGTTCCTGATGCTCTACAGGTTGTGACTCAAGGCTCTCTTATTGCAACCGAGTGGCTGAGGATAAATCAATGTGTGCCACTCAATTTCGTTTTTCTCGATTGTGCACGATACGAAATGAATACCATGCCGGGTAGTTATAAATGTGACGTGTATCAGCTCAAAGGGCAACAAGCCGAAGCTGACAGATATGCCGAGCTATGCCGGCTCGCAGTGCTTGCAATAGAATGGTTTGAAGCGAAATATGGTGATGCATATATCGACCCTGTCTATGGTACGCATGATTATCCTGCCTTTGTGTTTCACAATGGAAATGCCTCATTCAATAGATATAATATGGGATTTATCTCGGCATCACAGGAGAAGTTTGCTACAGCCCCCGACATATATCCTCTAATGCACGAAATAGGACATCGCTGGATGGGCGAATACACCATGTTTATAGAGAGTGGCAGTCGTGGATATGCCTTTGTTGTAGAGACACTCAACGAGTTTATGACCCTACAATGTATAAGAGAGGTTGTGGGCATAGAGGCATACGAAGAGCTTATAGCCGACTATCGTATGCGGTGGGATAAGATAAGAGGAACGGAGCAGGATGTACACCCGATAGAAGTAACAGAGAATAATAATATACCGGTTACTTATCGCAAAGGTGTTGTAATGCTCGATAGTATTGCCCGCGAGGTGGGGTATGATGCGGTGATAGCTACTATTGTCGAGTTTTATCAAGCATATAAAGGTAAGCCCAACTTGCGGTATGAAGACTTTGAGCAACTCTGCAAGTTTTCGTTGTAAATGATAACATGTATATAATAAGCGAGGCAGTGCCGTGAAAGCACTGCCTCGGGTCTATTTAGGAGAATCTGTTTCTTACAAAGCTGAGTGGCACTCCATACCGAATGCTTCGGCAACACCGGGGAATGTTACTTTGCCGTCAACAACGTTCAAGCCCTTGGCAAGACCGGCATCGGCGCGGCAAGCTGCTTCCCAACCCATATCGGCCAATTTGATGGCGTAGGGGAGAGTAGCGTTGGTAAGAGCGAGAGTAGATGTGCAGGGTACAGCACCGGGGATGTTGGCAACGCAATAGTGTACGATACCGTCGATCTCGAATATAGGCTCGGCGTGAGTGGTGGGGTGTGAAGTCTCGAAGCAACCACCTTGGTCGATAGCAACGTCAACGAGAACTGTACCGGGACGCATCAACTTGAGCATATCGCGAGTAACGAGGTGAGGAGCCTTGGCACCGGGGATGAGCACTGCACCGATAACGAGGTCGGTTGTGGGCAACTCTTGCTCGATATTGTAGCGTGATGAGTAGAGTGTCTTCACGTTCTTGGGCATAGTCTCGCTGAGGTAGCGCAAGCGGGGGAGTGAAATATCGCACAAAGTAACATCGGCACCAAAACCGGCTGCGATGAGAGCGGCATTTGTACCTACGATACCACCACCCAATACCAATACTTTGGCAGGTTTAACACCCGGTACACCACCGAGCAATACACCGCGACCGCCTTGGGGTTTCTCCAAGAAACGAGCACCCTCTTGAGCCGACATGCGACCGGCAACCTCACTCATGGGGATGAGCAAAGGCAAGCCACCGTTGCGGTCTACTACTGTCTCGTAGGCCAAGCAAGTTGCGCCGCTTTCCAACATAGCATCGGTGAGTTCACGATCGCAAGCAAAGTGGAAGTAAGTAAAGAGGAGTTGACCCTTGCGAACAAGTTTATACTCGGGTTTGATGGGTTCTTTTACCTTGATAATCATCTCGGCAATAGCGTATACATCCTCGATAGTGGGGAGAATGGTAGCACCTGCGGCAACGTATGCTTCATCGGGGAAACCGCTGTTTTCGCCGGCAGTGTGTTGTACATATACTGTGTGGCCGTGTGCGATAAGTTCTTTTGCACCGGCAGGGGTTAAAGAAACACGATTTTCGTTGTTCTTAATTTCTTTGGGAATACCAATAATCATAGTTGTATAGAATTAGGTTTTTTTGTTGGCGTCAAAGATATGAAAATAAAATTGAGAAATGGAAAACGAAAAAAGAATTTTTTCATGACCTAAATCAAAAAATCTTTACAAATGCAGTGCTGTGTATTGCAAAGTGTGTAACTTTGTGTGTTTTTAGTAGCAGTTATATGATTATACGTCATGCGCAGCCGCAGGAGCTGGATGTAATAATGCAGATATTTGAGGCTGCCAAGGCCTATATGTATAGTGTGGGAAATACCTCGCAATGGGGGGCCGACTATCCGCCTCGTCAACTCATTGCCGACGAGATAGCGTCGGGCAACTTTTATGTAGTAGAGCATGAAGGAGCGCCTGTGGCGGTCTTCTCGTTCGATGTGGCTGTAGAGCCTACTTACGCTACTATTGACGATGGTGCATGGCAGTACGATGAGCCCTATGGTGTGGTGCATCGCATGGCTTCGAATGGCCGGGTAAAAGGCGTAGCCGACTATTGTTTTGCCTGGTGTAAGAGCCGTCATCACTACTTGCGCGTAGATACGCATCGCGACAATGCTACCATGCTGCAAGCCATAAGGCGACAAGGATTTGTGCGCAGTGGTATCATAACCCTATCGCGCAACGGCGACACGCGCTTAGCCTTTGAGTGGCATGAAGGCAAGTAGCGACTATGTATTATACCCTACCGAAAGTTGTAAATGTATGAGAAAAAAACTACATTTGCACATAATTGATACTCACACGAGTGTGTAATTGACTTTGTAGTATGACTGATGACAATTTCGATATACGCAGTAGCCGTTATGGCGACAATGAGCGCGAGTTTGAGAAGGCTTTGCGACCGTTGTCGTTTGACGACTTCAGCGGACAAGATAAAATCATAGAGAACCTGCGTGTCTTTACGATGGCAGCCCGCATGCGCGAGGAACCCCTCGATCATGTGTTGTTGCATGGCCCTCCCGGATTGGGTAAGACTACGCTGGCCAATATTATAGCCAACGAGCTGGGCGTAGGCTTCAAGGTTACATCGGGTCCGGTGCTTGACAAGCCGGGCGATTTGGCAGGATTGCTCACTTCGCTTGAGCCCAACGATGTGCTTTTTATTGACGAAATACACCGCCTGAGCCCTGTTGTCGAGGAGTATCTCTACTCGGCCATGGAAGACTATCGCATAGATATTATGATAGACAAGGGTCCGGGTGCTCGCTCTATTCAACTTACGCTCAATCCCTTTACATTGGTGGGTGCTACCACTCGTAGTGGCTTGCTTACAAGTCCGTTGCGGGCTCGTTTTGGTATCAATTGCCACATGGAATACTACGACCACAATGTGTTGTGCAAGATAGTTGAGCGTTCGGCCCGATTGCTTCAAGTGCCTTGCACGCGCGAGGCGGCTGTTGAGGTGGCCATGCGTAGTCGTGGTACGCCACGTATCTGTAATGCCTTGTTGCGTCGTGTGCGCGACTTTGCGCAGGTCAAGGGAACGGGTAGTATTGATGTGGAGATAGCCCGCTATGCGCTGGAGGCTCTCAACATAGATAAGTATGGTCTTGATGAGATTGATAACAAGATATTAACCACCATTATAGACAAGTTTAAGGGAGGTCCTGTGGGATTGACTACCATTGCTACGGCTTTGGGTGAAGATCCCGGTACGCTTGAAGAGGTGTATGAGCCCTTCCTTATCAAAGAGGGATTTATCAAACGCACTCCGCGTGGTCGTGAAGTGACCGACTTGGCTTATAGTCATTTGGGTCGAGCACGAGCCGGATGGGGTGGCTTGTTTGGCGAAGAGGTATGAGTAACGGACTGAAAGGATTGGCCAAAGATACCGTTGTGTATGGTCTCAGTAGCATAGTTGGGCGATTTCTCAACTGGCTATTGGTGCCCATGTATGTGCGTGTGCTTGCTACTCCCGGCGAGTATGGCATTGTAACCAACCTATATGGCTGGACGGCATTGCTATTGGCTGTGCTCACATTCGGTATGGAGACTACCTATTTCCGCTTCTCTACTCGCAGTGATGAGCATGAGCCTATGCGTGTATATGCCAATTCACTCATGAGCGTGGGGCTTCTCTCGTCACTCTTTGCTTTGTTGGGCTTCTTGTTTTTACAACCTATAAGCGATTTTCTGGGCTATGCCATGCACCCCGAGTATGTGGGTATGCTCATCTTTATTGTAGCGATAGATGCAGTGTGCAGCATACCTTTTGCGCGCCTGCGGTGTGAGGAGAAGGCTTGGAAGTTTGCCGGCATAAAGCTCGCCAATATAGCGCTCAACATACTGCTCAATATCTTCTTCCTGATAGTGTGCCCCGTGATATATCGCCATGCGCCCCAAGCAATAGAGTGGTTCTATCGCCCTGATTATGGAGTGGGGTATATCTTGGTTTCGAACGTGATTACGTCGATAGCCAATGTGTTTATGCTCAACAAGGAGCTGAGAGGCTTTGACTATCGTATAGATAGGTCGCGCATGCGCACCATGTTGGCCTATGCCATTCCTATATTGGGTATAAGCATTGCGGGTATTCTCAACCAATCGGTCGACAAGATACTCTTCCCATTTCTCTACGCCGATAAGGCCGAGGCTACCGTGCAGTTGGGTATATATGGCGCATGCTTCAAGATTGCCGTGGTAATGGTGATGTTTATACAGGCCTATCGCTATGCCATAGAGCCATTCATCTTCAAGCGCAACCGCGAGGCCAATGACCGTAGCAGTAATGCCATTACGACGCTATATTTTACCATCTTCTCGCTGTTGATATATCTGGGCGTGTCGTTCTATCTTGAGGATGTGTTCAAGTATCTTGTGTCGCCGGCCTACTACGAGGGGTTGCGTGTTGTACCCATTGTTATGGCAGGAGAGTTTTTGTTTGGCCTATATTTCAATCTCTCATTCTGGTATAAACTCAACGATCAGACCTATTGGGGAACATGGTTCACCATCATAGGTTGTGCCATCACGATAGCCATTATAGTGCTGTTTGTGCCCATCTATGGCTATGTGGCATGTGCATGGGCAACGGTGGCGTGCAACGGTGTAATGCTCTTGCTGAGCTATACGATAGGACAGCGACGCTATCCTATAGACTACCCATTGCGCAAGATTGGGGGGTACATCGTATTGGCGGCAGCGATGTTTGCCTTGGGTATGCTCGTGCCCATGGAGCAAGTCGTGTGGCGCCTTGTGTGGCGCACAGCGTTGTTGTGTGTATATATAGCCGTAGCAGCTCAATGCGAAGGTTTGCTTGGCCGATTGAAACGTTAATGTGAAAAAACAGGGCGTATATGTGCAAAAAAATTGTACCTTTGCGCTCCCAAAACATAAAAACGAAAAACTGAAAATGAAAGTAGCTATTGTAGGTGCCAGCGGTGCCGTAGGACAAGAATTTTTGAGAGTGCTCGAAGAGCGTAATTTTCCTATCGATGAGTTGCTGTTGTTTGGTTCTTCGCGAAGTGCCGGAACGACATACACCTTCAGAGGTAAGGAGATAACCGTTCGTGAGCTGAAGCACAACGACGACTTTAAGGGTGTGGATATTGCCTTTACTTCGGCCGGCGGTGATACATCGCGCGAGTATGCCGAGACTATTACTCGTCATGGTGCGGTGATGATTGACAATTCGAGTGCATTCCGCATGGACAATGATGTGCCCTTGGTAGTACCCGAAGTGAATGGCGACGATGCTTTGGTGCGTCCTCGTGGTATTATTGCCAACCCCAACTGTACTACTATTCAGATGGTTGTGGCGTTGAAAGCTATAGAAAACCTCTCGCACATCACACGTGTGCATGTTGCTACATATCAAGCTGCAAGTGGTGCCGGCGCAACAGCTATGGCCGAGTTGCAACACCAATTTGAGCAACTTATCAATGGCGAGAAGCCTACTGTAGAGAAGTTCTACTATCAATTGGCCTATAACCTCATACCTCAAGTAGATGTCTTTACCGACAACCTCTACACCAAAGAGGAGATGAAGATGTATCACGAGACACGCAAAATCATGCACTCTGATATCAAGGTGAGTGCCATGTGTGTGCGTGTACCCGTATTGCGTGCGCATAGTGAGGCTGTGTGGGTCGAGACCGAGCGTCACATCAGTGTAGAGGAGGCTCGTCAAGCATTTGCTGCTGCCGAAGGCGTGGTATTGCAAGACAACCCCGAAGAGAAGTCATACCCCATGCCTCTCGACAAGGCCAACGAGGATCCTGTATATGTAGGTCGTATCCGCGAAGATATTACCAACCCCAACGGATTGACATTCTGGTTGGTAAGCGATCAAATCAAGAAGGGTGCAGCACTCAATGCTGTGCAAATTGCCGAGTATCTTATCAAGAAGGGCGATATAAAGTAATACGATAGGTGTAATCACTTTATACAACACGAACGAGGGCGCATATCATTATGCGCCCTCGTTCGTGTTTATGGTGGTGGAGATTAATGCTTGGGAAGTGTTACTTCGCCTACATACGATTGTCGCATGGCTTGTGCAACCTCTTGCGACGAGAGACCTTGTCCGAAGAGGTACATCAACTTGGCTAACGCAGCCTCTGTAGTGCTATCGAAGCCACTTACTACGCCTATGTCGCGCAATGTGTTGCCGGCGCGGTAGAGCTCCATTTGTACGCTACCGGTGCTACATTGTGTAACATTGACGATGACGATGCCGCGGTTTACAGCGTCGCGCAACTCGTCGAGGAACCATTCGTAGCGGGGTGCATTGCCCGAGCCAAAAGACTCTAATACAACACCTTTGATGCCGGGTATATTGAGTGCTTGGTGGACTACATGGCGGTTGATGCCCGGGAATAGCTTGAGCACCACTACGTTGTTGTCCATTTCGTAGTGAGGTATAAGGGGCTTGTTCTCGGCTGGATAGTGTATCTCTACGTTGTCGTAGTTGATATTTATACCTACGTGAGCCAACAAGGGGTAGTTGGGCGAAACAAAAGCGTTGAAAAATTGAGCGCTCACCTTGCATGTGCGGTTGCCTCGCATCAGCGCGTTGTCGAAGAGGATACACACTTCGGGTACGACAGGAGTGCCATCCTCGTTGCGGTCGGCAGCGATCTCGATTGCAGTGATGAGGTTCTCTTTACCATCGGTGCGCAACATGCCTATGGGTAGTTGAGAGCCGGTAAAGATAACGGGTTTGCCCAGGTTTTCGAGCATGAAACTTACGGCCGATGCAGTGTAGGCCATGGTGTCGGTACCATGAAGAACCACAAAACCATCGTATTTGTCGTAGTTTTCGGCGATGACACGTACAATCTTGGCCCATTGCGAGGGGTCGGTTTCGGATGAGTCGATTATGGGGTCAAACTGTACAGTTGATATAGAGTGGCCCAATCGGCCCAATTCGGGAACGTTTTCGAGCAAATGGCTGAAGTCGAACGGTTCGAGAGCGCCCGTCTCAGGGTTTTGAGTCATACCGATAGTACCACCGGTGTAGATAATGAGTACTGATGTAGAAGGTGTTGTCATAGCACTAAATTCTTCTTGTTGACTGCAAATTTAATAAATGCTTTTTAAGGAAACAATGACTTTTGTCAAAAAAATATCAGGGATTTTGTGTAATGCAGAATTGCTTTGTGGCAAAATGCTACAAAGCAGCCTGTAAATAACCCTAAAAACGAGATTGTATACTTATTCTATTTCAAGATTGAGTATATCTACGGCCTTTACCAAATTGGGGTTGTCTTCTTTCATGGCAGCCAAAATCTCACCTGTGCTATACGATACGCGTCGCTCATTGCTCATCTTTATCTCTGTTTCCAAGTCGATGTAGTCGTTTTCCAATTCGTTATGGATAAACTCGAGCAGTGCGTCTTTGGTAACAAGTATGAGCGATTGTTGTATGGTGCTCTCGACATCGACCTTGCATATAATCTCGCCCTTGAGTGTGGGTTGGTGCGATTGCATGGTGTTGAATAGAGCTACCTCGTCGGGTATAGTGTTGGCATATTTGAGCCAAGCTGCCACAAGAGCCTCTTGCGTGAAAGGCTTTTTGCGCTTCTCACGTTCGACTGTCTGTTCAACCTTCTGTGCATTGATGCGTATGGCCGGTGCGGGCATTCCTGTGCGAGGAGTAGCCGGTTTGGTGGCTACAGGGCGCGGTGTGTAGGCCTGTGCCGATGGGCGCGGGGCTTGTGGTGCGGGTGTCGGTTGCGCTACGGGCTGGGCAGTGGGAGCCTGAGCTTGGGTAGGCTGAGCGGCGTGCTGAGGTGCAGTCTTAATAGATTGCAGTTGAGGTTGTTGTGCTACGGGCTCGGCGGGCATAGAGAGCTGGCATACCTGTATGAGCATGAGCTCTACCAAGAAGCGCTTGTTGTTGCTCACTCGATAGTCGAGGTCGCAACGGTTGCTCAAGTCCATTGCTTTGTATAGTAATCGCACATCCCACTTTTGTGCTTGCTCGCCATATCGTTTGGCCGTAGCTTCACCCATTTCGAGCAGTGATAGGGTTGCAGCATCTTTGCTCACCAATAGGTTGCGGAAGTGATTGCTCAGACCGCTGATGAAGTGTTGTGACTCAAATCCCTTGTCGCATATATCTTTATATATGAGCAGAGCGGCAGGAACATTGGCCGAGAGAAATGCCTCGGTGAGTCGGAAATAATATTCGTAGTCGAGAACGTTGAGGTTTTCGATTACGGCATTGTATGTAATGTTGCCGGCGGTAAAGCTGGCTATTTGGTCGAAGATAGAGAGCGCATCGCGCATACCGCCGTCGGCCTTTTGTGCTATTACGCTGAGGGCTTCGGCTTCGGCTTGTATGCCCTCTTGCGAGGCTACATATTGTAGGTGCTCGGCAATGTCGGCAATTGTGATGCGTTGGAAGTCGTAAACTTGGCAACGCGACAAGATGGTGGGAAGTATCTTGTGCTTCTCGGTGGTGGCCAGTATAAATATGGCGTGGTGAGGAGGCTCTTCGAGTGTCTTGAGGAATGCGTTGAACGCCGCTGTAGAGAGCATGTGCACCTCGTCGACGATGTATACCTTGTATTTGCCTATTTGGGGTGGTATGCGCACTTGATCGACCAATTGGCGAATATCGTCTACACTGTTGTTGGATGCGGCGTCAAGCTCCGATATGTTGTAGGAACGTTGTTCGTTGAAAGCACGACACGACTCACACTCATTGCAAGCCTCGCCCGAAGCAGTGGGATGCAGGCAGTTGATAGTCTTGGCAAATATGCGAGCACACGATGTTTTACCCACACCACGAGGGCCGCAGAAGAGGTAAGCGTGGGCCAACTTGCCTGCATCGATGGCATTTTTGAGGGTTTGAGTCAAAGACTTCTGTCCGACAACCGATTGGAATGTCGACGGGCGGTATTTACGTGCTGAAACGATATAGTTATCCATGAGGTGTGTTGCTTATTCGAGGTCGGTCTTGCCAAAGCAGAGTGGTAGTAACGATTCGATAGATGTGATGATGTATGTCTTCTCTTCGCCGTAGAGTATGATTTCGATAGGAGTGTTGTATCGGTGCTCGGTTTCGAGTATTACTTGACGGCAAGCACCGCAGGGCGCTGTAGGTGTCTTGGTGTAGGCATTGCCTTTGTAGGCGGCAATTGCCAACTTGGTGACAGCATTGTCGGGATATTGAGCACCAGCATAGAAGAGTGTAGTGCGCTCGGCACATATTCCCGAGGGATATGCCGCATTTTCTTGGTTGCTACCTGTTACGGTCACGCCATTATCGAGCAGGGCGGCAGCTCCTACGTTAAATTGAGAGTAGGGCGCATAGGCTCGCAAGCACGACTCTTTGGCCGCGTCAACCAATTTTTTTTGTTCTTCGTTGAGTTCTTTATAATCGCAAACAACTATATTTGTAACGATATCAATATTTTTCATATGCAGTATATCTGTTGCTCCATTTGTACAAATGTAGCGATTTTTACTGAAAGATGATGTGTTGATGTGATTTTTTCGGTAGATAAAAAATTTTTTTCAATATGAATCGTTTTGTCGTCTTTGTGGTATCTCTATTGTCGCTCGTTATGAGCACGTTGAGTGTGCATGCCGCTACTCAGCAAGATAAATATGAAGCCTATATAGCCCGGTATTATAAGTTGGCGCAAGAGCAGCAACGCCTACACGGCATACCGGCCAGCATTACATTGGCGCAGGGCTTGCTTGAGTCGGCTGCCGGGCAGAGCAAGTTGGCTACCTATGCCCGCAATCACTTTGGTATAAAGTGTCATGATTGGGAGGGTGATGCTGTGAAGTATAAGGGCGACTGTTACCGCTTCTATGACGAGGTAGAAGAGTCGTATGAAGACCACTCGGCCTTTTTGTTGCGTGAGCGATACAAGCCTCTTTATGAGCTCAAGATTACCGACTATAAGGGATGGGCTTACGGACTGAAAAAGTATGGCTATGCCGAGGATCCTAAGTATCCCGAGAAGCTGATTACAATCATTGAGCGATATGACCTGCAGCAATATGTGAAGGGGGTAAAGAAGAGTAAAAAGAGTGAGAAGAAAATTGAGGAGCCCAAGGTAGAGGTAGAGCCGGTTCGGGAGCAAGTGCCCGAGGTGATATTGCGTCGCGACATCTTCAGGTCTTGGGGCTTGTTGTATGTAGTGGCAGATGAAGGCGATACCTACGAGCGTATAGCTGCCGATACGGGTTTTGATGCCAAGAGCTTGGCCAAGTATAACGATGATGATACCAAGGCTGTGCTACATGCCGGCGATATCGTATATCTTGAGAAGAAAAAAATCAAGGCCGACAAGGGTTGCGAGCAACATATTGTTGCCGAGGGTGAGACATTCCGCTCTATATCGCAACTATATGGTATAGATACCAAGCGCTTGGCACGTCGCAACAAGATGCGTTATAACGACACATTGAGCGCCGGACAGGTGATAGTGTTGCGATAGTTTTATAGTATAATATACCGTTCTACAAACGTTATATG
>JAFZFQ010000023.1 GCA_017555825.1 Bacteroidaceae bacterium
ACATGGTTGATGACTTGACAGGTATGACAATGCCTGCCGGTTACATCTTCTTCCGTGCCGGTGCTGCTGCTAACCAACTCGAACTCTATGTTGATCCCAGCTACAACGGTGGTTATCCCGCATACAACCTCGCCGGTCAATACAAAGTTGTAATTCCCAAGAAAGTTGTTAAGTTCAACAACGGTGTAAGCAAAGAGATCACATTGAACTATACTGTAACAGGTTCTCAAACTGGCAAAGAGCTCATCGTTACCGGTTCTACTCCCGCTTCTGGTGATATTGTAGAGAAACTCGAAGAGGTAGTTGTTGACTGGAACATGAACATCACTATCCCCGGTGAGGATGCTATCGAAGCTTATGTAGAAGACGTTCACGGCATCGTAAGAAGCACAGTGAAAGCTTCTCTCACAGGTCTTGCCGGCAACCAAATCCGCTATGTACTTGAGAACCCCATCACCGAAGCAGGTATCTTCAACCTCGTTATCCCCATGGGCGATGTTCTTGACTTCGACACTGAAACAGTTCGCAACGAAGACGTAGTTCTTACATTCACTGTTACTCCCGCTGCTCAAGGTATTGAGGTAGTATCTTCTAACCCCGTTGCCGATTCAATCGTAGAGTCTCTCGAGACTATCACAGTTGTATTCAACAAGGCAGTAGGTTACGACGGTTACTTCGAGAAAGCTCGTCTTGAGGTAGAAGGCAAAGTAATTGCCAACGTTAAGGAAGTAACTTATGTAGACGGTGACCAATGGAGCGCTCAAACACTCGTGTTCACTCTCGATGCTAAAGTAACTGAGGCTAACGTTTACCAATTCATCATTCCTGCTAAGTCTATCACAGACGCAAGCGACTGGATGACTATGATGGATAAAGACGTAGTTCTCTACTTCACTATCGGTGCTGCTCAAGTAGACGAGATCCTCATCGTAAGCTCAACTCCCGCCGACGGTGAGACTGTAAGCCGCGAATTCACTGAAATGTTCGTAACATTCAACACCGGCGTATTCGTATTCATCACTCCTATCGTTTACGACGCAACCGGTCTCGAAGTAAGCAACACTACTCTTGAGATGTTTGATGCTAACGGCGAATTGTATCCCGATAACTTCGCTCACCTCAAGCTCACTACTCCTCTCGGTAAGGGTACTTATGATGTAGTATTCACTGCTAACAGCATCTGCACTTATCCCGAAATGTACATGTACAACGAGAAAGAGTTCCGCATCAAAGTTAGCGTTGATCCCACTGGTATCAATGGCATCGCAGCCGATCCCGTAAACGGTTATGTAGTATATGACCTCAACGGTTTCCGCGTAATGCAAACTATGAACGCTGCTGACCTCAACCGTCTCAACAACGGCTTGTACATCATCAACGGTGTGAAAGTTCTTATCAACAAATAAGAAATAATCACATAAACTCCACGAGCGGTGCGCCACAACGGCGCACCGCTTTTTTTGTTATACATAGTCAACAACCCACTGCGGCGGGTGCGTCCGGGTGATGCCTATGAGCGACAATAAACCCACCTATTACGACGAGACATCCGACAAACTATCTACAAGAAAATTACCACCCTATATATCAGCAATATATAAAATAAGAGAAAAATATTTTGAAAAAAGTCGACAAAATATTTGCACAATCCGAAATTACTCCATATCTTTGCATCGCTTTTGAGAAACACGGTAACGCGTTAATCAAAAGGAGAGATGGCAGAGTGGTCGATTGCGGCGGTCTTGAAAACCGTTGAGGGTAACACCTCCGGGGGTTCGAATCCCTCTCTCTCCGCAAAGTAAAAGAGATACCAAACGGTATCTCTTTTTTTTGTATATCTAAGCTCAGTTGTAAAAACAGAACACTCCCACCCTACATGAACGACTCGATGAGTTCTATATAACGACGAGCTACTACGGCGGGAGAGAATCGGCTCACTACTTCATTGTGCAACATGACACGATCGATCGACGACGCAACAGCCCACTCTATACCTCGCGCCATATCTTCGCACGACTTATACTCGGCAATGTAACCGGTGCGCAGGTGATCGACAATATCGGTCTGCCCGCCATTGCCAAATGTAACCGGCACACATCCTGCAGCCTGTCCTTCGATAAGTGTACCACCAAACGACTCATAGAGCGATGTTGAAAGCACTACATCGGCATGCGCCATGATGCGGGGAACATCATCACTACCCACTCTGCCCAGATGGGTATAAGGAAGTGCCAATTGTTGCAATAAAGATGCATCGCGTATATCGCCAAAGAGGAGCAAATGTAGGCGAGAGGCCAAATGAGGATTGTGGCGGGCAATGTAGCGCGTGGTTTCTATAAGAATATCGAAACCCTTCACCGCATCGTCGAGACGTGCAGCACCCATTGCAATCACCTTGGCTTGCGCCGGAATACCCATATCGGTATTGGGCATGCGCTCGTAGGCAAAACTATCAACCGGCATAGTGTTGGGGATGACAGCTATAGACTTATTGCGAAGTAGCGAGCTTTGGCGACACTTATCGGCCAACCAATTACTCACAGATACGAAATGCAAGTTAGGAAAGGTGTAGAGTGCCTTTTTCTTGCGCCACACGGCATGAGAGAGGTCGGCCCTACGAGTAGAGCTCAAATACAAACAAGCGCCACACGCCTCTTTATATTGCTCGCAATCGTAGGCATGATGACAGATGCCTGTACAATTCCACATATCGTGCATAGTCCACACAACAGGCTTGCCCAAGCGACAGATGCGGGCAATGCTATCGAGCGAGAGCGCACCTTGGTTCACCCAATTGAGCATCACGACATCGGCATCGCGCACCACGGGATAATTGCTCAAGTCGCGTCCCCACGAGGCGGTGTCTACCTTAAACAGATTCTCGCGCGAGAAACCGTTATGGGCAAATATCTGTAAGCGCTCGGCCAGGAAGTGATACTTATCGAGCAACGGATGCGAATAATCGACCACATGCGCGTTGCTACCCAAAGCATCGCACACCAACATGGTAGCCTCTACACCCTCTTGGCGCAAGGCCTGCATGAGGCGGTAGGTAAAAACAGCCGCTCCGCCACGCAAGTCGCTACGATTTATAATTGCAACCTTCACGATATATTACTCTACTTGTGAATGGCAACAAAGTTACAAAAAACCGCGAAATAACAAGGCTATATAAAAAGATTTGGGTAAATTTGCAGCTCTAAAAAAAACGATTGCAGGAGAGAGACTTCTGCCAAACTTAACAATTTTACAACATGAACAAGGTTTCGGAAAACCCTTTAAAAAACCGAGGAGTCAATCATTGGCCATTGATGATTGTCACAGCGTTGTTTGTAACGCTCTATCTCGTATCTAACATTATGGCCGTGAAGGTAATAGGACTATTCGATCTATTCTTCTTCGATGCCGGTACAATCACCTTTCCTTTTGCCTATATGCTGGGCGACGTACTCACCGAGATATGGGGATTTCGCACCTCCAAGCGTGTGATTTACCTGACATTGGTGTGCAACATTATACTGGTTGCTTGCACCCAAGTAGGTGTGTGGCTACCCTCGCCCGACTATCTGGACGAAACAGCCTTGGCCTACAACCATGTCTTCAGCTATGTGCCTCGCATCATACTCGGCTCGTTGGCCGGATTCTTGTGCGGTGAGCTATCGAACGCATGGGTAATGGAGCGCATCAAGGTACGCATGAAAGGGCGCAAGTTGTGGGTGCGCACCATCGGCAGCTCGGCCGTGGGCTACATCTTCGACACTGTACCCTTTGTACTCATAGCCTTTGCCGGCGTTGTAACAACACACGACTTGCTGTATATGTTGGCCTTCCAATATGTGTCGAAACTTACCATCGAGGCCACCATGGGCACACCCATGGCCTATCTTGTGATAGGATGGATAAAGAAGCACCTATCGAGCGACAAATTGGTATGAAACGATATGCCGTTATAGAGGAGAAATTCCCGCGCGAATTTGTCTTACTGCAAGGCACGGGATGCCGATGGAGACGCTGTACATTCTGCGACTACCACACCGACTGCAGCACATCGCCCTACGACACCAATCGCAACGTATTGCAACAAGTTACAGGCCGGTATGGCACACTCGACATCATCAACTCCGGCTCAGGTATAGAACTCGACGAGCACACCATCGAGTTGATACAGAAGATTATAAAAGAAAAACAAATAGAGACCGTGTGGTTTGAGATGCACTATATGTATCGCCACCGACTCAAAGAGTTTGTCAAGCTATTTGCCCCTGCGAGAGTAAAATTTCGCTGTGGCATAGAGAGTTTCGACGCCAAGCAACGCACCGCGTGGAACAAAGGCATTGCCGAGGATGTGCAACCCGCCGACGTGGCGCGCTACTTCGATGGCGTGTGCTTGCTGTGTTGCACCCAAGGCGACAGCCGCGAGCGCATCTTACACGATATAGCAACAGCCCGCGAGTTCTTTGAGTATACCAGCATCAATGTCTTTAACAACAACACCACCGACGTGCAACAAGACAGCGAGCTGGCTCGATGGTTTGAACAAGAGATATACCCCACCCTCATCGACGACGACCGCATAGAAGTGCTCATAAACAACACCGATTTGGGCGTGGGATAGTAGCAGAAAGCTCCCGCAAACAACAGCCCAATATCAGCAGAGAAATTATTACAAGAAAAGAGCAATAAAAAGCATTTCAACGCAATAAATATTCTATTTTTTTCTTATCTTCGCCGATATTTTTAGAAAATCAAAAAACAACATAATAATATGAGCAAAAAATTTACCGAATACACAGGCTTCAACCTCTCTGACATCAACAAAGAGGTGTTGAAGAAATGGGACGAGAATGATGTTTTTCATAAGAGTATCGAGACCCGCGAAGGTTGTCCCTCGTTCGTATTTTACGAAGGACCTCCCTCGGCCAACGGTATGCCCGGTATTCACCACGTAATGGCACGCTCTATCAAAGACATCTTCTGCCGTTACAAGACTATGAAAGGCTACAAAGTAATGCGTAAAGCCGGTTGGGACACCCACGGACTCCCCGTAGAGTTGGGTGTTGAGAAGGCATTGGGCATCACCAAAGAGGCCATCGGCAAGACTATCACTGTAGCCGAGTACAACGCCGCTTGTCGCAAAGACGTTATGAAATATACCCACGAGTGGGAAGACCTCACTCACAAAATGGGCTATTGGGTAGATATGGAAAATCCCTATATCACCTACGACAACCGCTACATCGAGACATTGTGGTGGCTCTTGAAGCAACTCTACAACAAGAACTTGCTCTACAAGGGTTACACCATCCAGCCCTACTCGCCCGCAGCAGGTACAGGCCTCAGCTCGCACGAGTTGAACCAACCCGGTTGCTACCGCGACGTGAAAGACCTCACCGTAGTGGGTCAGTTCAAGATGGTAGATCCCAAGCCCGAAATGGCACAATGGGGTACTCCCTACTTCATTGCCTGGACAACTACTCCTTGGACACTCCCTTCAAACACTGCATTGTGCGTAGGCCCCAAAATTGACTATGTGGCCGTACAAACATACAATGGCTATAACGGCGAGAAGATGACCGTCGTATTGGCCAAGCCCCTGCTCTACCACCACTTCAACCAAAAGGCCGAGGGTATGCCTCTCGAAGACTACAAGCCCGGCGACAAGCTCATCCCCTTCAAGGTTGTGGGCGAGTACAAAGGTACCGACCTTGTAGGCATGCACTATGAGCAATTGTTGCCTTGGGTGAAACCCGTGAGCGTAGACGAGAATGGCAATTGGGTAGAAGCAGCCGACCAAGCATTCCGCGTAATTCCCGGTGACTATGTTACTACCGAGGATGGTACCGGTATCGTACACATCGCACCTACATTTGGTGCCGATGACGCCTTCGTGGCACGCGCAGCAGGTATCCCCTCATTGTTCATGATAAACAAGCGTGGCGAGACACGTCCTATGGTAGACCTCGCAGGTAAATTCTACACTATGGACGAGCTCGACGAGCATTTTGTAAAAGAGTGCATCCACGAAGAGGTATATCGCGAATATGAAGGCCGTTGGGTAAAGAACGCCTACGACCCCCAATTCACTGTAAACGGCAAGTACGACGAGCAAGCTGCATCGGCAGCCGAGAGCCTCGACGTATACATCTGCATGAAGATGAAAGCCGAACAAAAGGCCTTCAAGATGGAGAAGCACGTGCACAACTATCCCCACTGCTGGCGCACCGACAAGCCCGTACTTTACT
The DNA here is from genome assembly GCA_017555825.1 of Bacteroidaceae bacterium. Lineage (GTDB taxonomy): Bacteria > Bacteroidota > Bacteroidia > Bacteroidales > Barnesiellaceae_A > Barnesiella_A. Next base: position 6,243 of record JAFZFQ010000023.1, read on the forward strand.
ATCCGTTGGATAGCTGGTTTATCCGTGCTACTGCTGCCAAAGAGCGCATGACCGAGCTCAACAAGACTATCAACTGGAAGCCCGAGGCTACCGGTACAGGTCGATTTGGCAAGTGGCTCGAAAACCTCAACGACTGGAACTTGAGCCGCTCACGCTATTGGGGTACTCCCCTCCCCATCTGGCGCACAGAGGAAGGCGACGAGGAGATTTGTATCGAATCGGCCGAGCAACTCTACAACGAGATAGACAAGGCTGTTGCTGCCGGTGTAATGGCAAGCAACCCCTATCGCGACAATGGCTTCATACCCGGTGTATACACACAAGAGAACTACGACAAGATAGACTTGCACCGTCCTTATGTAGACGACATCATGCTTGTATCGGCAAGTGGCAAGCCCATGAAACGCGAAAGCGACCTTATCGACGTATGGTTCGACTCAGGTGCAATGCCCTATGCTCAAATTCACTATCCCTTTGAGAACAAAGAGGCCTTTGAGCGTGGCGACGTATTCCCCTGCGACTTTATTGCCGAGGGTGTAGACCAAACTCGCGGTTGGTTCTATACATTGCACGCTATCGCAACAATGATATTCGACAGCGTATCATACAAAACCGTAATCTCAAACGGTCTCGTATTGGACAAAAACGGCAACAAGATGTCAAAACGTCTTGGCAACGCAGTAGACCCCTTCGAGACTATCGAGAAATATGGCTCTGACCCCTTGCGCTGGTACATGATTACCAACTCATCGCCTTGGGACAACCTCAAGTTCGACATCGAGGGTGTAGAAGAGGTACGTCGCAAATTCTTCGGCACACTCTACAACACCTACTCATTCTTTGCTCTCTATGCCAATGTAGATGGCTTTACAGGCACAGAGGCACAAGTACCCGTTGCCGAGCGTCCCGAGATTGACCGTTGGATTATCTCATTGCTCAACTCTCTCATCAAGAATGTAGATGAGTTCTACGCATCGTACGAGCCCACTCGTGCCGGACGTGCTATTGCCGATTTTGTAAACGACAACTTGAGTAACTGGTATGTACGCCTCAACCGTAAGCGTTTCTGGGGTGGTGAAATGAACCAAGATAAGCTCGCCGCATATCAAACACTCTTCACCTGCCTTGAGACCATTGCCCGCCTCATGGCACCCATTGCACCCTTCTATGCCGACCGTTTGTACACCGACCTCACCACTGCAGCCGGTACAGACAACCAATCGGTACACCTCAGCTACTATCCCACTTGCAACGCCGAGTACATAGATAGCGAGTTGGAAGAGCGCATGCGCATAGCACAAGACATCACTTCGATGGTATTGGCATTGCGTCGCAAGGTGAACATCAAGGTGCGTCAGCCCCTCACCACACTCATGGTACCCGTTATCGACGACGCACAACGTCGCCACATCGAGGCCATGAAAGAGCTCATCCTCGCTGAGGTGAACGTAAAAGAGTTGAAGTTTGTAGACAACGCTGCCGGCATCTTGGTAAAACGCGTTAAACCCGACTTCAAGAAACTTGGCCCGCGCTATGGCAAGATTATGAAACAACTTGCTGCCATCATAGCCGAGATGAGCCAAGAAGATATTCTCACATTTGAGAAGAACGGAGCGTTTACATTCAACGTAGATGGCACAGAAGCTACCGTAGAGGCTGCCGACGTAGAGATACTCTCGGAAGACATCCCCGGCTGGCTCGTTGCCAACGAAGGTCGTCTCACTGTAGCCCTCGACATCACAGTTACCGACGAATTGCGCCGTGAGGGTTATGCTCGTGAGTTGATAAACCGCATACAAAACATCCGCAAATCAAGCGGTTTCGAGATAACAGACAAAATACATGTAACACTTGCCCACCATGAAGAGACCGATGCCGTGGTAACCGAGTATGGCGAATACATGGCTCGTCAAATACTCGCCGAAAGCTTTGTTGTAGGCGACTTGCAAGAGGGCGCTGATGTTACAGAACTCGACTTCGACACATTCAAAGTAATGGTGAAGGTGGTGAAGGCTTAAATAGCCTTCCACCTGAACTGTTGAAGTATCGAGTTGTTAAGTAATTTAATCAACCTTAAAAACCGAAACACTATGGCTGAGAAAACACGCTATTCAGATGCCGAACTGGAAGAGTTCCGCGAGGTAATCAATATGAAACTCGCCAAGGCTATGAAAGACTACGAGAGTCTTAAATCTGCTATCATGAACAATGATGGCAACGATGTAACCGATACATCACCCACATTCAAAGTACTCGAAGAGGGTGCAGCAACGCTCTCTAAAGAGGAGGCCGGCCGTCTTGCCGAGCGTCAGATGAAATTCATCCAACACTTGCAAGCAGCCCTTATACGCATCGAGAACAAGACATACGGTATATGCCGCGAGACAGGCAAGCTCATACCCAAAGAGCGCTTGATGGCAGTACCTCATGCTACACTCAGCGTAGAGGCCATGAACAAGGGCGTTAAATAAAACACTATCCCCCATCAACCACATACCCTCTGTACTAACACACAGCGCAGAGTGTATGTGGTTGCAATATTATGTAGAACAATAGAACACATAACAACTATTTATGAAGAGTATATCTCGCGGACAATGGGCTACCATCATCGTGCTTGTGGTGCTCATTATAGACCAATGCGTGAAATTTATTGTAAAAACCAACATGTACATAGGCGAGTGCATCGACGTGACAAGTTGGTTTAAGATAGCCTTTATCGAGAACAATGGAGCCGCATTTGGCATGGAATTGGGCAGCAAGCTATTTCTATCTATCTTCCGCATCATTGCATCGTGTGCATTGGGCTATGGCCTGTGGTATATATGTCGCCGACCGCAATACAAGATGGGATTCGTTGCCTGCGTAGCACTGATATTGGCCGGTGCTGTTGGCAATATTATAGACTGTATGTTCTATGGTCTTATCTTCAATGCTCCTCTCCCCCCCGAGGTAGCTACGCTCTTCCCCGCCGAGGGTGGATATGCGCCCTTCTTTTATGGACGAGTTGTAGATATGTTATACTTCCCGCTCTTCTCTTTCTATTGGCCCGATTGGATGCCCTGGATAGGTGGCCAATACTTTGAGTTCTTCCGCCCCATCTTCAACATTGCCGACTCGGCTATTTGCATTGGCGTGGCCATTATTCTATTGTTTTACTACAAGCAATTGTCGATAGACGAGACCACAACTCCCAACCCCGACAAGAAATAACAATGAAACGCAACTGCCTCATATACATAATCCTTACCATCGCTCTACTGCTATCATCGTGCCGTAGCCAACCCGACTACGTAATAAAGAAAGATCGCATGGTAGACTTGCTGATAGATGTACACAAGACCGAGGCAGTAATCAACCTCAACTACTCGTCATACCCTACCGACGAGAAAAAGCGTGCCATACGCGAGGCTGTATATATGCGTCACAACATCACCGAGGCCGACTTTGACACCTCGATGGTGTGGTATGGCAACAACCTCGATGTATATATGGAGGTGTATGAAGAAGTAATAAAACGACTCAAAGAAGAAGATGCCGAGATAAAAGACCTCATAGCACAAGATAATGCGCAGGTGCTCACACTCGCAGGCGACACTATCGATATATGGAAGCAAGAGCGCTGGCATGTATTCAACCCCAATAAAGGCGAAAATATCCTGGCTTTCAACATCGACAAGGACGAAAACTTCAAGCGTCGCGACCACTTCACCTTGCGTTTTCACGCCGTCAACGCACCCTCTTCGGGTTCGCCCATTGTTGCCCACATTGCTGCACGCCACAACAACCAACTCATACATTACAACTCAACCACTGTCAAAGAGGGTTGGAACATTGTGAGAGTACAAAGCGACTCACTCCACAACATAACAGAAGTATATGGATATATAGCAATGCCCCCTCGCAAAGATAGCCACATCATGTATCTCGACAGCATTGAGCTCATACGCATACACCACAAGGCGTCGATGCCCACCGAGAAAGTCAATGCCATAACCATAGAAAACAAAAAGAGAGAGAACAAGAGTGAGGCAAAGACCAATAACAAGGTAGTAAAACACACCAAAGAGGAGCCCAAAAAGGAGATACTGAGAAACAGAATCACCAAGAAAAAAATCGAGATCGAGAAGTAAGGGTCGTTTATGAAAAAAGGCTATTTGGCACACTACTGTTGCTGCGGCAATACCACATACAAGCACAGCACAATCCTTGTCGACGACAATAGACTCGACTCAATAAAGGCATTTGCAGCCGAGACGGCCAATACCACCTTCTACGACGGACTGCTCATTGTTGTAGCACCCTCATTTCATACCGAGGAAGACATCTTTCTATCACAATTGCACAAAGCGCTCGCAAGCGACACACAACAATCTATTACAGAAGCTATTGTACAGAATAGCACCTACATCAAGAACAGCGTAGCTGTGGGCGACGATTGTTGCATCTACACACTATCGCCTATCTCATGGCACAACATGCGCCCCGACACTACTCAGGGTGCGAAAATAAAGCTCATCAAGACTTTATAGGCATTTAGGGGCGATATGGCGGATTGTTGCCATCGGCCTTTACCTTCACGTCATGACCATCGTCTTTCATCTGGAGGAAATTATCCGACACATTGAGTTGCTTGGTTACCAACTCTGCCTTGGAAGGCAAGGGGGCATCTTCAAGATAGCGCACAATGGTGCGAGCACGTAGCAATCGACGCTCTTGCTCCCAGCGACGATAGGCCTCCAAGGGGTCCAAGCATCCTGTAACCACAACACCCGATGCCGAATGTGCTGCACTATGCGCCACAGATGTCACATCGCTCACAATAGCCGGCACATAGGGCACAGTGTAACCACCACCCTTATAGAGGTTACGGTTGAAATTATCTATCATCAGTTTGTAGCGCGCCAGCTCGGCCTCCATACCGGGAATTTTTACATTCGACAAGTGCAAGAGCAACACATGCATGAAAAACTCAGAGGGTCGCTCGGGAAAATGCTCAAAGAGTATATTGGAGTAGTCGGGAGCTGTAAGATACTCTTCGACCGTCGAGGCCGGAGGCACAATAAAAAGCGGTTCGTCAAACGAAAATCGCGGAGCATCGAGTTCGGGAAGATTGTCATCATCGGTCACACCATGCGCCGAGAAGAGCGAGTCGGGCAAGGTTACAGTCTGCGCCCCGCACAATACCGTGCCGGCACACACCACACACAATAATATATATAGCAATCTATACAAAATATGAAATGTGACAAATGAATGTTTCGCAGTATTTGTATTGCAAATATATGTCTAAAAGTGGATAATGATGTATATATAAATCAATATTGATAATAATTAAGAGTTGTAGACATATCGTGCCACAACAAGAGAAGATATGCTGCTCAGCACAACACAGAATACAAAAGTGACAAATAGGCATAAAAACTGACAGAGATTGACATATTTTGAGGCAAGAATACTGCCAATATACCGCATAAACGCAACAAAAAACTTTGGCACAAGATTTGAAATATAAAAATCGAAAGCCTCACAGAATGGGGCAAAAGCCAAATAGAATAGTAAAACAAATAAAAATATAAGAATTATGGGAAAAATTATTGGTATCGACTTAGGTACAACCAACTCGTGTGTTGCAGTAATGGAAGGCACCGAGCCTGTAGTAATTGCCAACAGCGAAGGTCGTCGCACAACACCTTCAATTGTGGCTTTTGTTGATGGTGGTGAGCGCAAAGTAGGCGAGCCTGCCAAGCGTCAAGCTATTACCAACCCCACACGCACAATCTTCTCGATCAAGCGTTTCATGGGTGAAACATACGACCGCATTGCCAACGAAGTACCTCGTGTACCCTACAAAGTAGTACGTAGCGACAACAACACTCCCCGTGTAGACGTGGATGGTCGCCTCTATACACCCCAAGAAATTTCGGCTATGATTCTCCAAAAGATGAAAAAGACTGCCGAAGATTATTTGGGTCAAGAAGTAACCGAGGCCGTAATCACAGTGCCCGCATACTTCAACGACGCTCAACGCCAAGCCACTAAAGAAGCCGGCGAAATTGCAGGTCTCACAGTACGTCGTATTGTGAACGAGCCTACTGCCGCTGCACTTGCCTACGGTCTTGACAAGAGCGATCGCGACATGAAGATTGCCGTATTTGACTTGGGTGGTGGTACATTCGATATCTCAATCCTTGAGTTGGGCGACGGTGTATTTGAAGTAAAATCTACCAACGGTGACACTCACTTGGGTGGTGACGACTTCGACCACGTAATTATCGACTGGCTTGCCGACGAGTTCAAGAGCGAAGAGGGCGTAGACCTCCGTCACGACCCCATGGCATTGCAACGCCTTAAAGAGGCTGCCGAAAAAGCCAAAATCGAGTTGTCAAGCACAACTTCTACAGAGATTAACCTTCCCTATATCACACCCGTAAACGGTGTACCCAAGCACTTGGTAAAGACACTTACTCGTGCCAAGTTTGAGCAGCTTGCCGACCGCTTGATTCAAGCCACTATCGAGCCCTGTCGCAAGGCTTTGACCGACGCCGGTATGTCAACTTCAGATATCGATGAGGTTATCCTCGTAGGTGGTTCTACTCGTATCCCCGCTATCCAAGCTATCGTAGAGAAGTTCTTCGGCAAAGTACCTTCAAAGGGCGTAAACCCCGACGAGGTAGTAGCTCTTGGTGCAGCTATCCAAGGTGCCGTATTGGCAGGTGACGTTAAAGACGTACTCTTGCTCGACGTTACTCCCCTCTCACTCGGTATCGAGACTTTGGGCGGTGTAATGACCAAACTTATCGACGCCAACACAACCATCCCCACTCGTAAGAGCGAAATCTTCTCTACTGCAGCCGACAACCAACCCTCGGTAGAGATTCACGTATTGCAAGGCGAGCGCCCCATGGCCAAGGACAACAAGACTATCGGTCGTTTCCACCTCGACGGCATCCCCGCAGCTATGCGCGGTGTACCCCAAATTGAGGTTACATTCGACATCGACGCCAACGGTATCCTCAATGTTTCGGCCAAGGATAAAGGCACAGGTAAAGAGCAAAGCATCCGCATCGAGGCTTCAAGCGGCTTGAGCAACGCCGAGATCCAACGCATGAAGGAGGAGGCTGCTGCCAACGCCGAGGCCGATGCCAAGGAGAAAGAGCGCATCGAAAAACTCAACCACGCCGATGCTATGATTTTCCAAACCGAGAAGCAACTCAAAGAGATGGGCGACAAGCTCCCCGCCGACAAGCGTAGCAACATCGAGAGCGCATTGGGCAAACTCAAAGATGCTCACAAGGCTCAAGACATCGCAGCTATCGACGCCGCTACCGAGGAGTTGAACAACGTGCTCCAAGCCGCTGCTCAAGACCTCTACAACGCTCAAGCTCAACAAGGTGCACAACCCGGTCCCGACATGAACGCCGGTGCACAACCCGGCAACGACAACAAAGGCGCCGGCGACTTCACCGATGTAGACTTCGAGGAGGTTAAATAATACAACTCAATACAATAAATAGAAAAAGGGAGTTGCTCGACGAGCAACCCCCTTTTTTATTCCTTATGCGCAACCAACAGTTGCACAACAATAGGCTCATTAGGTATTAAATAAAAGATTTATATCTTCGACAAGATAATTGCCACCTCACGATCCATGCGCGGTACGGGTACAATGCGATATGATGAATAATCGGGATGAAGCACAACCAGATTCATTCGGCTGATGCGTATGCCATAATTGCGTTCGAGCATATAACGATATAGATTTTGCTGCAAGCAGTAGTGACTGTATGAGGTATCAGTAAGGTGCTCAAGACCATTGATACCGCTCGACCAGCGATTTACTTCATCGGGATTTACTTTGTTGCTACGCTTCCAATCGTATATCTCGTATGTACCATCGGGGCATGAGCACACGAGGTCGATCGTACCCGCCATGCACGCATCTACATCATACACGCGCCACTCTGTGCGAAAAGGGGTATAGCCCACTACACTGTCAAATGCACGAAAGTATGTCCACTCGCGTGTGATGTCAATCTTGTCACACAATTGCTTGTAGCTACCCTTATAGCACACTTCACACTCGGTCTCTATGTCGCGCTTGCCATTGAGATAATCTTCGATTTGCTTGTGCAGATAGGTACCCACTTGGCTTGCCACACAACCGCGCAAACTCCACTCATCGCGCAACTGAGCAGCAGCAAGATGGTCGCCATGACACTTGCGCAAGCTCCAATATTGAGCATCAAACTCCTTGAAAAACTTAGCAACAATAGAACTGACCGGACGCATGTCACCATATCCATCTACACTATAGCGATGGGCCGCCTCGTCAAATTGTATGTTATTATCGCGCTCGAACACTATAGTCGAGCCGTCGAGATTTATGTTTGCCATTATTGTATACTCCTCATTACTCGTTTTTTACCTTCGCGCAAAGCTTTGCATATTGAAAAACTTACAATTTATAAGTTATAATCGTTTGCAAGGCGCAAAGGAGTACAAATATACGAAAATTTCGCCCTACAAACGATATAAAAACAATATAAAATTGTGAATAGAAGTATCTAAAAAAGAGAAACAGCAGAGATGCTCAACGCATGTCTGCTGTGTACAATCACATAAATTTCTCTGTCTCTCACAAGACTGTCACAACCCGAGTTTCAATCTTTTACCATTGTCCACATCGAGTGTGAATGTGTAATTCAATAGTAGATTATAGGTAACTTAGATTGGTTTTATCAATCATTTGTGTTTTTCGACGATGCAAATATACAACAAAATCCTTTTACGCAATACACTTTCTTGATTTATTTTACAAAATATTATCAACAAAGCCCCATATCACACCTACAGCATGCCACAAAGCGGTTACGATTTGTAAGTTCAATACACCTCACGCCACCCCACATAGCACAGCAGCGTTGCAATAACCGCGTATTCAAGTTGTGTTTGTAAGAAAAAATTTGGCATTATAGGCAATGTAATGTAAATTTGCAGTATGAATACAGCCCAAATAGGCGCACATACTGTGTAGCGCACAAGCACATTTGTGTTACACTCTTTTGCCCCATTTGACACATTAAAACCCCGAAAGATGATAAGCTATCTACAAATAGAACGACTCACCAAATCGTTTGGCGACCGATTGCTCTTTGGAGACATATCAATAGGCATAGGCGAAGGCGACCGCATAGGTATTGTAGCTCAAAACGGTGCCGGCAAGACCACCCTACTCAATATCATTGCCGGCAAGGAAGACTATGACAGTGGTACAATAACCCTGCGCAACGGTATACGCATAGGCTACTTGGAGCAAGCCCCCACCTACCCTGCCGAGCTGACAGTTTTGCAGGCGTGCTTCTTCTCGCCCAACGAGACTGTACAGGTCATTGCCGAGTATGAGCAGGCGCTACTCACCAACGACAGTGCCCGGCTGGAGCGTGCGCTGGAGCAGATGGATCGCCTCAAGGCTTGGGACTACGAACAACGCGCCAAGCAAATCTTGTCGAAGCTCAACATCACTCGCTTTGACCAACCCGTAGGAGAACTTTCGGGCGGACAAATCAAACGCCTCGCGCTGGCCAATGTGCTCATTACCGAGCCCAACCTACTCATCCTCGACGAGCCCACCAACCACCTCGACATCGAGATGACCGAGTGGCTCGAAGAGTACCTCAACCGTGGCAACACCACCCTGCTCATGGTCACACACGACCGCTACTTCCTCGACCGCGTGTGCAACGAGATTATAGAAATAGATAATCAGACCACATATAGCTACAAAGGCAACTTCAGCTACTACTTAGAGAAGCGTCAAGAACGCCTCGATGTGCAAAATGCCGAGACCTCACGAGCTCGCAACCTACTGCGCACCGAACTCGACTGGATGCGCCGTCAGCCACAAGCCCGCGGCACAAAAGCCAAAGCCCGCATCGACGCCTTCTACGACCTCGAAGCCAAGGCCCGTCGTCGCATAGACGAAGGCCCCGTAAAGCTCGATGTAAAATCGACCTACATAGGCTCCAAGATTTTCGAGGCTCAATACGTGAGCAAGTCGTTCGACGACATGAAGATACTCGACAACTTCTACTACAACTTTGCCCGTTACGAGAAGATGGGTATCATTGGTCAGAATGGCACAGGAAAGTCGACCTTTGTAAAGATGCTTATTGGCGAGGTAGCCCCCGACAGTGGCCGATTTGATGTTGGCGAGACGGTACGATTTGGCTATTACAGCCAAGACGGATTACAGTTTAAGGAAGGCATGAAGGTGATAGATGCCGTGCGCGAAATAGCCGAAGAGATTTCGCTTGGCGATGGTCGTCGCCTATCGGCAAGCCAATTTCTGCAACACTTTCTCTTCTCGCCCGAGAAGCAACACAACTATATATACAAGCTGAGCGGAGGCGAGAAGCGTCGCCTACACCTCTGCACCGTGCTCATGCGCAACCCCAACTTCCTCGTGCTCGATGAGCCCACCAACGACCTCGACATCACAACACTGAGTGTCTTGGAAGAGTACCTGCGCAACTTCAAGGGTTGTGTTATCGTCATATCGCACGACCGCTACTTTATGGACAAGGTGGTCGACCACCTGCTCGTATTTCGTGGCAATGCCGAGATCAAAGACTTCCCCGGCAACTACACCGACTACCGCTTGTGGCGCGATGCACGACAACAAGAGGAGCGCAAGGCGGCCGAGGAGCAACGTCGCAAACAAGCAGCAGCAACTCCCGCCCCCAAACGCGAACAACCCACCGAGCGCAAACGACTCACCTTCAAAGAGCGAAAGGAGCTTGAGGAACTCGATGCACTCATCCCTCAACTTGAAGCCGAAAAGGCTCGTCTCGAAGAGGAAATGTGTAGCGGAACACTCACCACCGACCAACTCATAGCACACTCGCGCCGTATAGAAGAGCTCATTGCCGAGCTCGACGAGAAAGGCATGCGCTGGCTCGAACTCAGCGAGATAGAGGGATAATCGCACCTATGGCGCAATGCCCCTATACAGAGGCAGCGCAAGATAAAAATAGAGACGCATGTTTTGTCCGTCTCACACTTATGCCTATCTTTGCAATGATATTATGAGCTGGGAATCGTTTATAGCACGTCGCATCTATTTCGACAAGGACAAGAGACGCGAAGTTTCGCCACCCGCAGTGCGGTTGGCGGTAGCCGGTGTTGCCTTGGGTCTGGCCGTGATGATTTTATCGGTAGCTATTGTTGTGGGCTTCAAGCACGAAATTCGCGACAAGGTGATAGGCTTTGGCTCACACATCAACATCTCGGCTTTTTCGAGCAACACATCCTACGAAACACCTCCCATAGAGTATAGCGAATTTATCTACGACATACTACACCATGATGCCGATGTAGCCCGCATAGAGCCATACGCCACGAAACCGGGCATATTCAAGACCGACAGTCAATATATGGGCATTGTGGTAAAGGGTGTGACGCACGACTACGACTGGGACTTCTATGCCCGACATCTTGTTGAGGGCGCATTGCCACAGATGTGCGACACTGCACTATCGTCCGAAATAATCATATCGCAACACATAGCTACCCACCTGCAACTCGGCGTGGGCGACGGCGTGTTGGCCTACTTTGTCGACGACCAGCGTGCACGCGCTCGCAAGTTCAACGTCGTGGGTATCTACAAGACCGACTTGTCCGACTATGACAAACTTTTTGTACTGGGCGATGTGCGACAAATACAGCAAATAAACAGTTGGCAAGAAGACCAATATAGCGGTATAGAACTACGATTGCACGACTTCGACAAAACAAGCGAGGTGAGCTATCGCCTATATCAACTGTTTATTCTCACCCCCGACTCACATGGCACTCACTACTATGTGCGCTCGGTGCAAGACCTCAATCCGGTCTTTTTCGGCTGGCTCAATCTGCTCGATATGAACGTGTGGATTATACTCATTCTCATGGCCGTGGTAGCAGGTTTTACCATGATATCGGGACTGCTCATTATTATACTCGAAAACACTGCCATGATAGGCACACTGAAAGCCCTTGGCGCCAACAACCGCTCTATCCGTAGCACATTTCTCAACGTGGCGGGCTACTTGGTAGGTCGAGGCATGTTATGGGGCAACGTTGTGGGTATTACACTGTGCCTGTTGCAAAAGCACTTGCATATACTCAAGCTCAACCCCGAGGCCTACTACATATCATACGTACCCATCGAGCTCAATATAGGCTATAT
>JAFZFQ010000024.1 GCA_017555825.1 Bacteroidaceae bacterium
AACATCCTTTGGAATATGGCTTACTAGTTGATTAAAAATATAAGGTGTCTGTGCCATTACTATACAATTTGCTATACACACAAATTTATAAAGAAATTCAAGAGCACAAATCCACCGCGCACTATTTGCAAGTATACAAAATTGATATACAGCAAATTACAATTAAATATTAAAAAAATATTGGGACAGCAGTGTACCAACGGTACGTCCGCGTTGTCCTCGCGTATATTACGCGTATATTACATTGTATACGTCACCCGGACGCACCGGTGGTGCATCCCTACGTGCGCGCATAAATGCACGAGGGGATTGTGCGCCCTACGGGCGAGGGAAATAATAGACAGAAGAACATAAGGTAGATATTTTTCTATCACTAAAGCTTTTGTTTCTTTTGTTCTTTTGTCTTAAAAACTACAGAAGAGCAAAAACGCCCGCGCGCGAATGAAAGCTCCCAAAAACAACGACACCGCTTCAACACGAGGTTGATGCGGTGTCTATTTATATTATAGGTGTGTCTATTGAAAATCTAACGCTCCTATGTATCGACTGTAATTGTTACTTAACAATAACTTTGTGGCTTGTGCCGTCTACTACTACGATGTATACACCTGCATTGTCCATGGCGATGGCCGATGCACCGTTGGCTTGTTTTACCAAGCGACCGTCGATGGTGTATACTGCAGCATTGTTGTAGCTACCATTGAGGGCTATCATCTTGTTGATGGCCATCACGCGGCATTGGTCGCTGGTAAGTTTGCCTACAGCAGCGCCATATTCGAGTACTTTCCACTCGGTGTTGAGTACTGTACACTCGTTGTAGTTCTTACTGTTATAGTCGGCTACGAAAGCTACTACGCTCATGTGCTCGGGTTTCCATTCGGTATCGAGCACGTAGGTGTATGTAACGTCAAACTTGTTGTTCTCGTCGAATGTAATCTCGTCGCCCCAAGTTGAGGTCATAACCTTGCGGAGGACGTGGCTGTGACGGTAGTTGTTGCCACCACCCGATTGATAGCCGATGATGTCGTTCTCGGTGAGGAAGATGTTGATGAGGGGAGCATTTGCAAGAGTAGTAGTGCTCTCGCCTGTAACTCTGATAGTCAACTCGCGAGTCTCTTCATTGTAAACATCGGTAATGTTGAGTGCAATGAATGAGGGTTGGTCGAGGCAGTAGTCTACAAAGCTTTGCAATGAAGGAAGGCTCTCGGGGAAGAATACGGGTGCTGTAACAACACCTTGTGCGCCTTGAGCACCAAGTTCTTTGAGGCAACGGCGGTCGAGCATAGCTGCGGGGGCATAAGTACCACCACCACCGTAGAACCAGAGGTAGCTTCTTGAGTCGTTAATAGTCCATTCATCTTCGCCATAACCTGTGTGATGCACTACCCAAGCAATGTCGTCGCGATCGGTTGTAAGACCTTTGATAATCTCGTGTACGCGAGGACAGTTGCCACATTTGGCAGTAGAGAAGTTCTCGAGCAATACTTTGCGGGGAACGAGTGTCGAGAGCGCAGTAAATGACTTGGTGAGAGTGTTGTCGGCTTCGTACTCATCGGCTACGCCGTTGGGGTTAGATACGGTTACTGTTACATTGTATGCACCATCTTGCTCTACCTTGAGGCCGTCGATAGTAAATGTATAAGTCTCGGTATTGGCCAAGCCGGCAGTAAGAGTTTCTGTATAAGTAATAGGCTCATTATCGCCAACTTGGTAAGTTACATCAAACGAATTGATGGCTTGTGAAGCAGCATTCTTAACAGTACCTGTGATTGCAAACTCGGTGTTGGTAGTGATGTATTGTTTCACGCCAAGCTCTTGCAATGCCAAGTCGTATTGGGGAAGGTTGTCGCCTGTGAGCACAACCTTGATACATGCGTTACCAAAGTTTTGAGAGCCGAGGTGGAGGTATTGGTATGATTGGCTCGACTCGTCATAGTAACCTACGATGTCGCTATTCTCGTCGGCTACTTGGTCGTCTATACCAAAGGGGTAGTTTTGGGTAGAAGATGCCGAAATTTGGTAGCCGATATAAATCTCTTCGCCATTGAGCGTGTAGGGAGTTTCTAATGCAACCTCGTTCCAGGTTGAAGCTGTGGGTTTGAATCCTTGTGCGAGTACGGGCTCCGAGCCGTTAAGATCTTTGAGGATGATGATTTGGGCATTGGGATTCAAAGAGAATGTGCCAATAGCAACTTTTGCAGCAGTGATTTGTGCACCGGCATACTTGGTTGCATCGGCGGCTGTCACTCTCATGAGTGCGCGGAATGTACCTTTCATACTGAAACCAAGGCTACCGACAAAATCGCCACAATAGCCAAACTCCATTGAGCCTTCGGCAGTGGTTGCTTTTTGTACTACGGGTGATTGTTGACGGGCATATTGAGGCGCGAGTTGTTGGGCTGTAAGAGCCAACGATACTACTGCCAATGCCAATGAGAGTAATACTTTCTTCATGTTTTTTGATATTAGTGTTTATAAATTATTTGCTTATTTGTCATCGGTTTATCAACTTTCAAAGTTAGTGATTTTATAGAATATTATATAACATCGCGATTGTTAAAAAAACATAACTGCTCGCAAACCTTGTATCGCAGTCGCATATATATAATTATAGGGCCCTTATATAGAAAATTGACAAAAAACATGGGACTACCAGTCGATGATAGCCCCATGTACATGTATCGAGTATAACTTTTTATGCCAATATAGCATCGGCCAATGCTTCCAAGGCAGGAATATCGGCTTGTTTCATGCGCGAGCGTATAGTAACCATAGGCTCAACAATTTCTATATCCTTCATCTGCGAGAGCATGCCACGCATCACCTTGCCGGCACAAGGAGCCCATGAGCCGTTTTCGATGATACCTACACGGCGACGTTGGTAGGCCTTGATGTGCAAGTGGTGCAAGAAGTCGTGCATGGGAGGGAAGACGTCGGCATCGTATGAGGCGGCTGCTACGATGAGCTTGCCCATGCGGAAGGCATCTTCTACGGCCTCGGCCATGTCGTCGCGACTGAGGTCGGCCACGGTAACTTTGGGAGCACCCTTGGCACGGAGTATCTCGGCCATTTTGTGCGCAACTACGGCTGTGCCACCGTGTATAGAGGCATAGGCAACGAGTACGCCTTCGGTCTCTACGTCATACTTGCTCCAAGTGTCGTACAGGCCTATGTAGTAGCCCAAGTTCTCTTTCAAGATGGGGCCATGCAAGGGGCAGATGCACGCGATGTCGAGTGTAGCAGCTTTCTTGAGCAATGCTTGCACGGGACCACCATATTTGCCGCAGATGTTGAAGTAGTAGCGACGAGCCTCGCAAGCCCAATCTTCGTCGTGACTCAATGCGCCAAATTTACCAAAGCCGTCGGCAGCAAAAAGCACCTTGTCGGCTTGGTCGTATGTAACCATAACCTCGGGCCAGTGCACCATAGGAGCCATGAAGAACTGCAAGGTGTGAGTACCCAGGTCGAGAGTATCGCCCTCTTTCACGCCGATGGTGTTGTTGCTGAAGTCTACTTCCTCGAAGAATTGGGGCAACATATCTACGGCGCGTGTCGAAGCCACAATCTTGATGTTGGGGTAGCGAGCCACTGTGTCGGCAATGCTACCGGCGTGGTCGGGCTCCATGTGTTGCACTACAAGATAGTCGGGCGTGCGACCTTCCAACGCTGCATCGAGGTTGGCAAGCCACTCTTCGTGCTTGCGGTAGTCTACGGTGTCCATGATGGCAACCTTCTCGTCGAGAATAAGGTAAGAGTTGTACGAAATACCATTAGGTACTACATATTGACTCTCGAAAAGATCAATATCGGTATCGTCTACACCAATATATCTGATTTTGTCTGTAATATTTATATCCATAGTGTTGTGTTTTATTTTGTTTACTTACTGCAAATATCGATTTTTTTTATCGTTTTTGCAAGTGTTTATGTCGATATACAGTACTTTTTTGACTTTTATAAAACAAAAATCGGACAAAGCGCTTACTTTGTCCGATTGATGAGTATACATATTATAATAGTCTCTTTATCGCAATCCCTTGATAACACCGCGTGACGAACTGCGAATGAAATCGAGCACATAGTCGCGTTCGGGCGATGCAGGCAACTCGGCCTCGATAGAGTTGAGTGCATCGGTCATGTTGTAGTCGGAGTTGAATATGCGTCGGTACATCTCTTGTATAGTTGCTATCAACTCGTTGCTGAAGCCACGACGACGCAAACCCACAATATTGAGACCTACAAACGAAACGGGTGTGCGGGCAGCCATGACATAGGGCGGAATGTCTTTGTTGACAAGTGTGCCGCCTTGTATCATGGTATATGAGCCAATGTGGGTAAATTGGTGTACCAATGTACCACCACCTATTACAGCATTGTCGTCGACAACAACCTCGCCTGCCAATTGTGTAGCGTTGGAGATAATGATATTGTTGCCCAACTCGCAGTCGTGAGCTACGTGGCTATAGGCCATGATAAGACAGTTGCTACCTACTACGGTGCGACCCTTAGAGGCTGTGCCACGGTGCACGGTAACACACTCGCGCAAGGTAGTATTATCGCCTACCTCGGCGGTAGTATATTCGCCCTTGAACTTGAGGTCTTGGGGCACTGCCGCAACAGTCACACCAGGAAATATCTTGCAATTCTTGCCAATGCGAGCACCGGGATAAAGGGTGACATGCGGGTGGATATAAGTACCATCGCCTATTACTACATCTTCGTAGATGGTTACAAATGGACTTATAGTTACATCCTTACCAATCTTGGCATCGGGGTGTATGTATGAAAAGTTTTCCATCTCTTACTATATGTTATTGTTTATTTGTTCTTGATTATTTGAGCCATAAACTCTGCCTCGCACACAATCTTTTCGCCCACAAAGGCATAACCTTTCATGTATGCGCAACCGCGACGTATCTCGCTCAGGAATGACAAGTGGAATATGAGGGTATCGCCGGGAACAACTTTTTGGCGGAATTTTACGTTGTCTATCTTCATAAAGTAGGTCGAGTAGCGCTCGGGCTCCTCTACAGAGTTGAGTACGAGCAAGCCACCTGTTTGAGCCATGGCCTCAACCATGAGTACACCGGGCATGACCGGTTCTTGGGGGAAGTGACCTTGGAAGAAGGGCTCGTTGCCCGATACGTTCTTGACACCTACAATATATTTCTCGCCCATATCTATCACCTTGTCTACCAACAAGAAGGGGAATCGGTGAGGCAACAAAGAGCGTATCTTGTTAGTATCCATCAAAGGTACTTTGTTGGGGTCGTATGAGGGAGCTTGCAAGTCTTGACGACCTATCTCGCGACGCAATATGCGGGCAAACTTGTTGTTGATAGTGTGTCCGGGGCGAGTTGCAATGATGCGACCACGTATAGGGCGTCCGGCAAGTGCTATATCGCCCAAGATGTCGAGCAACTTGTGGCGTGCAGGCTCGTTGTCAAACACGAGAGGCTTGTTGTTGATGCAACCAAGTTGGTTGGCGGGTTTGTGTTCAACACCCAATGTGTCGGCTATGCGGTCGAGCTCGCTTTGCTCCATCTCTTTGTCATAGATAACAATGGCATTGTCGAGGTCGCCACCCTTGATGAGGTTGTTTTTCAAGAGAGGTTCTATCTCGCGTACAAATACAAACGTGCGACATGATGCTATTTCCTCCTTGAAGTCCGACAAGCGATCCATGGCAGCATATTGGTTGGTGAGGATGGGCGAGTCGTACGAAATCATTGTATTGATGCTGAACTCATCGTCGGGCAATACGATGATAGAGCTACCTGTGACCTCGTCGACAACCTCAATCTTCGATTTGATGATGAAGTAGTCTTTCTCGGCGTTTTGCTCGGCAATACCCACGCGCTCTATTTCATTGACATAGAGTATGGCACTACCTTCGAGAATGGGCAATTCGGGTGCATCAACCTGGATGATGCAGTTGTCAATCTCGGCGCAGTATAGAGCCGCCATGGCGTGCTCAATGGTGCTCACTCGCACCTCGCCACGACCTATAACAGTACCTCGACTTGTTTCTATTACATTCTCGGCTACCACGTCGATGATGGGTTGCTCGGGAAGATCTATGCGTTGAATTTTATATCCGGTGTTCTCGGGTGCGGGGAGGAATGTTGCTGTAACATTCAAGCCGGTGTGGAGGCCTTTTCCGCTAATTGAGAAGCTCTCTTTCAGTGTTCTTTGTTTCATAATTCTTTACCTTTCGCTTTGATATAAATATAATCAAATTGGGGTTATTCTTGTGTTTGTATGGTTTTCTTCAACTCGTTTAGTTGTTGTTGTAACTCTTTTACAGTTTGGTTGAGTTGTGCCAAACGCTTGATGTGAACTGTTTGACGTGCAAACTCTACTTTGGGAACGGCTGGATAACCCATTATCTCCATATTGTCTTTCACATCGTTGGGTATGCCCGATTGAGCTCCCACAATGACGCGATTACCCACGTGACGGTGTCCGGCTATGCCCACTTGTCCACCAAACATGCATTGCTCGCCTATCTTGGTCGAGCCGGCTACGCCCACTTGTGCCGCCATGACAGTGTGTGAACCCACTTCTACGTTGTGTGCTATCTGTACCAAGTTGTCGAGCTTCACACCACGGCGTATGATGGTAGCACCCATCGTAGCGCGGTCGACAGTGGTATTGGCTCCCAACTCTACATCGTCTTCGAGTATGACAATACCTATTTGGGGTATTTTCTTGTATGAGCCGTCGGCTTGAGGCGCAAAGCCAAATCCGTCGGAACCTATCACACATCCGGCATGCACGATGCAGTTGTTACCTATGCGGCAACCGTGATATATCTTCACACCAGGATACAGCGTAACGTTGTCGCCTATCACTACATCGTCGCCTATGTATACTTGCGGGTATATCTTGCAACCCGAGCCTACGACAGCACGCTCACCTATGTAGCTGAATGCGCCTACAAAGACATCGTCGGCCATTTGTGCCGAGAGGGCAATGTGCGAAGGCTCTTCGATACCACTCTTTTGGCCACGAGCCTGCTCAACAAGCTCCAGCAAGCGGGTGAGGCAGGTGTAAGGGTCGTCGACCTTGATGAGAGTAGGTGTGACAGGCTTCTCGGGCTCGAAATCGCGACGCACAAGAGCTATACTTGCCTGTGTTGTGTAGAGATATTGTGTGTATAGAGGATTAGATAGGAATGTGAGTGTGCCGGGTGTGCCCTCTTCAATCTTGGCAAGATTGCTCACGCTCACCGTTGCATCTCCAACTATTTCGCCACCCAGAAAGGCGGCTATCTGTTCTGCTGTAAATTGCATACTTGTTTCTTATTTTTATATAATGAGCACAAAGTTCGTAATTTTTTTTTAGATAACGCTACTTCGAGAGAAAAAATCTCTACGGCAAACGCTGTAGTATGCTGTGGGTGCGATGTTAAAAATATTAAACAAAAAAACTATTCATAATTTGTATGAGCGCAAGAAAACTGTTATCTTTGCGGACTGTATTAATGTTTGATAACCAAAGTCTGACATCATATTGTTGGATAAAACTATAAGAATATGAAGTTATTGCAAGCGAAACTCTCACGTTATGATGCTCCTCAAGTGGCTAAAGAAAAGGGTGTATATCCCTACTTCCGTGAGATAACAAGCGACCAAGATACAGAGGTCAAAATTAACGGTAAAAAAGTCTTAATGTTTGGTTCTAACAGCTATTTAGGACTGACTAACCACCCCAAAATCAAGGAAGCAGCCATCAACGCTACTAAGAAGTATGGTACAGGTTGTGCCGGTTCACGTTTCTTGAATGGTACACTTGATATTCACACAGAACTCGAAAAACGTCTTGCCAAGTTTGTGGGCAAGGAAGATGCTCTCGTCTATTCTACCGGTTTTCAAGTAAACCTTGGTGTAGTATCATGCCTCACAGGTCGCGAAGACTATATCATTACCGATGAGTCGGACCACGCTTCAATCGTAGACGGTTTCCGTCTTTCATTCTCTAAGCGTTTGAAATATCGTCACAACGATTTGGATGAGCTCGAGCAACGTCTCAAAATGTGTAACCCCGATTCAGTGAAGCTCGTTGTTACCGATGGTGTATTCTCAATGGAGGGTGATGTGCCCAACTTGCCCAAGATGGTAGAGCTCTGTAAGCAATATAATGCAGCTCTTATGGTCGATGAGGCTCACGGTATTGGCGTCTTCGGTCGCAATGGTCGCGGTGTGTGCGATCACTTTGGCGTGACAAAGGATGTAGACCTCATCATGGGTACATTCAGTAAGTCATTTGCTTCGTTGGGTGGTTTCATTGCAACCGATGAGGTTACAGCCAACTACCTCCGTCACAACTCACGTTCATATATCTTCTCGGCAAGTATCACTCCCGCCTCTACAGCGGCCGCTAATGCTGCCCTCGATATTATGGAGAGCGAGCCCGAACGTTTCGACCAACTCTGGGATGTGACCAACTATGCAATGGAAGGTTTCCGCAACATGGGTTGCGAGATAGGTAACACATGCACTCCTATCATCCCCCTCTATGTGCGCGACAACGACAAGACATTCCTCGTGACACGTATGTTGCTCGACGATGGTATCTTTGTCAACCCCGTTGTGTCGCCCGCTGTTCCTCCTCATGACACACTTATCCGCATCTCGTTCATGGCTACTCACACTCGTGAGCAAGTAGACGAGTTGTTGGAGAAGGTTGAGAAGAACTTCCGTTTGCTCAACATTCTTCCCTGAAAATAAAACTTTTTCATAAAACAAGAGGATGCAAGCACAACGTTTGCATCCTCTCTTATTAGATATACAACACACTATGCAACTGAAAGATATAAAACGCCTCTATCGCCTCTACATGAATGGCATTGTATCGCAAAGTATGCGTCTCAAAGGAGTCGAGTATCGTGTAAACTTTGGCCTCACACTGCCATTGCTACGTCGCATAGCCGAGCAGATACCCCCGTCGGTAGAGATAGCCGAAGAGTTGTGGCATGACACCGGCGTGCGCGAGTCGATGTTGCTTGCGCCCATGGTCTACCCGACCGAACAATGCACACCGACCGATGCACAACGTTGGGTAGAGGCTATGCCCAACATCGAGGTGGCCGATTTCTGTTGCAAATACTTGTTTACTCTCCTCCCCTATGCCACAGAGCTTGTAGCACATTGGGTCGAGTCGGAACAAAACATGGTGAAGTATACGGCATACCGGTTGGCCTATGCCCTCGTGCCCAATGTTACCGATGATGCTTGGCTGAAGATGATGGCAAGCAGAGCTATTGCCATAGTGAATGGCGAGGGAGCTGAGGTATCGGCCGCACGACGTTTTCTCACCGAAGCATTACTCCAGCCTATTGCGGGCAAAGTGATTGCACAACAACTACGTGAAGCCGACAATATAGACGAGGCATTGCGACAAAACCTCTTGGCATTTTACGACGAAGAGGCGTGACCTCATTGCCATTTGGTCAATAATGCCTCTATTTATTCCATTTCGGCAAAAAATTACCTTAATATACCGCTCGGACTATTGCACAAATGATAAAAATAATATAACTTTGTAAAAACAAAGCGTATGCCTGCAAACGAGGAAAAAAGCAAAGAATTATCTGTAAAACAGAGACTTTCGATGTACTTAGAGAGTCGCAAGATGCGAAAAACATCAGAGCGTTTTGCAATACTCGACAAGATTTACACCTCGTCGGCACATATCGATGTCGTTACATTGCGTCAGGCCATGCTTGCCGACGGCTTTCAGGTGAGCCGAGCCACGGTATACAACACGCTCGATTTGCTCATAGAGGCCGGTTTGGTGCGTCGCATAACCCTGGGCGATGGTGTAGCGCGATATGAGCGTGTGATACAGGCCAACAATCATCATCACCTCATCTGCACCCGATGCGGTAAGGTAAAAGAGATGAAGGCCGTAGAAGTTGTGGGTGAATTGCTCTCGCGCAAGCCCCGTAGTTTCGAGCCCATGTATTACTCGCTATACATCTACGGCCTGTGCTCGCGATGTGCCAAGGCAGACAAGACTGCTGCGAAAGAGAAGAAATAATAGTAATATCATATATTTAAACAAAACGATAAATCATGAAGGTAGATATCCTTTTGGGTCTGCAATGGGGTGACGAAGGTAAAGGCAAGGTCGTAGACGTGCTCACACCTCGTTATGATGTGGTAGCCCGTTTCCAAGGAGGTCCCAATGCCGGACACACCCTTGAGTTTGAAGGTAAAAAGTATGTATTGCGCTCGATACCTTCGGGCATATTTCAAGGTGGCAAGGTAAACATTATAGGTAACGGTGTCGTTCTCGATCCCGTTTTGTTCCGTGAGGAAGCCGAGCAATTGGCTGCAAGCGGACACGATCTCACTCAACGCCTCTGTATCTCAAAGAAGGCACACCTTATCCTGCCCACACACCGCATGCTCGATGCTGCTTATGAAGCTGCCAAGGGTGCCGGAAAGATAGGTACCACCGGAAAAGGTATCGGCCCTACTTATACCGACAAGATAAGTCGCAACGGCTTGCGCGTAGGTGATATTTTCCTCGATTTTGAAAACAGATACAACACACTCAAAGCTCGTCACGAGGCTATCTTGGCATCGCTCAACTTTGAGTATGATATAACCGAATTGGAGCAACGCTGGATGGAGGCTATCGAGTACTTAAAGAAGTTCCCCATCATCGACAGTGAGCACGCCATCAACAACTTGCTCCGCGAGAACAAGAGTGTACTCGCCGAGGGCGCACAAGGCACAATGCTCGACGTTGACTTTGGTTCATATCCCTTTGTAACATCATCAAATACTGTGTGTGCCGGTGCATGTACAGGCTTGGGTATTGCTCCCAACCGCATTGGCGATGTATTTGGTATCTTCAAGGCCTATTGCACCCGCGTAGGTAGCGGTCCATTCCCCACCGAGTTGTTCGACGCCGATGGCGAGAAGATGTGCGAGTTGGGTCATGAGTTTGGCGCAGTGACAGGTCGTCGCCGTCGTTGCGGATGGATAGACCTCGTGGCTTTGCGCTATGCTATCATGGTAGACGGTGTTACCAAGCTCATCATGATGAAGAGCGACGTACTCGATACATTTGCTACAATCAAGGCTTGTGTAGCCTACCGTGTAAATGGTGTAGAGACCACCGAGTTGCCCTATTCGCTTGAGTGCGACATTGAGCCTGTATATGTAGAGTTGCCCGGCTGGCAACAAGACATGACAGCTGTCAAGAGCGAGGATGAGTTCCCCCAAGCATTCAGCGATTATGTTGCATTCCTTGAGCGCGAATTGGGTGTGCCCATTGCTATCGTATCGGTAGGCCCCGACCGCGAACAAACAATTGAGAGAAACATTTAAGTAAACCTTAAAAAATACTTTATAAACACTTATTATGGCAATAGTTAAACCTTTCAAGGGGTTACGTCCCCCGAAACAATTGATCGAAGTAGTAGCATCACGTCCTTATGACGTGCTCAGTTCAGAAGAAGCTCGCGTTGAGGCAGAGGGTAACGAAAAATCTCTCTACCACATCATCAAACCCGAGATTGACTTTGCTCCCGGTACCGACGAGCATGCTCCTGAAGTATATGAAAAAGCAGTAGAAAACTTCCACGCTTTCCAAGAAAAAGGCTGGCTCGTACAAGACGAGAAAGAAAACTACTATGTATATGCTCAAACTATGAACGGCCGTACTCAATATGGTCTCGTAGTAGCAGCCAACGTAGAAGACTACTTGAGCGGTGTTATCAAAAAACACGAGCTCACTCGTCGTGACAAAGAGGAAGACCGCATGAAACACGTGCGCAATAGCAATGCCAACATCGAGCCCGTATTCTTCTCATATCCCGATAATGAAGAGCTCGACGGTATCGTTGCACGCGTAGCTCGTGAGAAAGCTCCCGAGTACGACTTCGTTGCTCCCGACGGTTTCGGTCACCACTTCTGGGTAATCGACAACGAGGCCGATATCAAACGTATCACTGAGTTGTTTGCTGCTATTCCCTATCTCTATATCGCCGACGGTCACCACCGTACAGCCGCTGCTGCTCTCGTAGGTGCTGAGAAGGCCAAAAACAACCCCAACCACCGCGGTGACGAGGAGTATAACTACTTCTTGGCTGTATGCTTCCCCGCATCACACCTCAAAATTATCGACTACAACCGCGTTGTGAAAGACCTCAACGGCCTCACAAGCGAAGAGTTCCTTGCTAAGGTTGCCGAGAACTTCATCGTAGAAGAGAAGGGTACAGAAATCTATACTCCCGCTGCATTGCACAACTTTGCTCTCTACCTCGATGGCAAATGGTACTCGCTCACAGCTCGCGAGGGTACTTACGACGACAACGATCCTATCGGCGTGCTCGACGTAACTATCTCTTCAAACCTCATCTTGCGCGACATCCTCGGTCTCCACGACTTGCGTAGCGACAAACGTATCGACTTCGTTGGTGGTATCCGTGGTCTTGGCGAGTTGTCTGACCGTGTAGATAGCGGTGAGATGCGTGTTGCTCTCGCTCTCTATCCCGTTTCTATGCAACAACTCATCGACATCGCCGACACTGGCAATATCATGCCTCCCAAAACAACTTGGTTTGAGCCTAAGTTGCGCTCTGGTTTGGTTATCCACAAGCTCGATGATTAATCGAACAGCGAGTTGAAATCGCTTTATAATATAGCAGACTCACCCTTTCTGCGGGGTGGGTCTGCTAATTTTTCAACCCACGCAACATATTTGCATTACATCTCATCATATTTATAGTGCTGCCCAATGCACAAGGAGAAAGAACAGAATATTATAAAGGCTTGCATGCGCAATGATCGTACCGCCCAGAAGGCGTTGTACGACCATTTTGCACCCTACATGATGGCATTGACCTTGCGCTACGTCGGTGATGCCGACACAGCACAAGATGTCGTGCAGGAAGCCTTTATAAAGATTTTCGGTTCGCTTCACCAATTTACAGCCCAAGGGTCGTTGGGAAGCTGGGTGCGTCGTATTACGCTCAATGCAGCATTGGAATTCTTGCGTAGCAGGAACGTGTTTGCCTGTATCGAGGATGATGAGGTGATGCAAATGCCTACGATGAATGTGTCGGTTATTGAGAAGATGCAGACCGACGAGTTGATGCAACTCATAGCCATGCTACCGGCCGGTTATCGTACGGTGTTCAACATGTATGCCATCGAGGGCTACTCTCACAAGGAGATAGCCGAACAGTTGGGCATACAAGAGAGCTCCTCTCGCTCGCAATACATCAGAGCGAAGATGTTCTTACAGAAAAAATTAGAAAAATATAAATAGCTCGGTGTCGTATGGAAGATAAGAAACTGAAACAGACCATTCAAGACAAATTGTCGCATCATCGTGTAGATGTGCCCGACGATTTGTGGGCGCGAGTATCAGGAGCATTGCCTTCGCCTATTGCTTGGTATAAGCGCAAGTCTACATATGTAGCTGCTGCTACGCTGGCTGCACTTGTGCTTGCTCTGTGGTGGTTGTATGACGATACGACCATTGCACCCCAAGATCCCGGGCATTCGCTATACACAGCATGCAACACGGCCGAGGAGGTAATATCTCCTATTGAGTTGCCTATCATCCCCAACGTTATTATTGCCAAGCATGTGAAAGAGGCTACCCCCGAGCCCAAAATTCAAAGTGCAGAGAAAGCTCCTACTGCGATACAGCAAGCACCTGTTGTACAAGAAGTATTGGTAGCCGAGGCAGCACAGCCCCAGGACTCTTCAATTACAGAAAGTAGCACTACGTGCGATGAGTCCTTGCATTGTTGCCTCTCCGATTCAGCTTGTAGGCTCTTTAATGATCCTACTGCGCCTTGCTACGACGATATAGCAATCAACCATATCAAGAAGAGTGGTATTACAAGCGACCGAGGCTCACTCTTCTTTGCCTTCCATGCCAATACATCGACACGTAATACAGTTGTTACACCCTATGCGTACCGATGCAATGAGAATGAGATGACCTTTGTGCATCGAATGCCCTTCTCGATGCGCGCCCTCTTGGAGAAACGATTTGGACGCTGGGGTGTGGGAGCCGGACTTGCCTATACCTATATGGCTGCCGAGTACGAGTCGTCAGACAATGTAAGAAAAGGTCTGCAACAACTACACTATGTAGGTGTTCCGTTGTATGTGAGTTACGAATTTGCACGCGTCGGCAAATTTGCTTTCTATACTGCTTTTGGTGGTCAATTGGATATTAATACCGCTGGTGTACAACACGAAACCGACGGAAGTATAGCATCGAAATATTTTGAAGACATAGAGTTTCGCGATGAGTTGTTGCAGCTCTCCTTGCAATTGCGTGTAGGTGCAGCATACGAGATTGTCGAGCATATAGACATCTTTGTCGAACCTGTAGTTGGATATTACTTCGATAATGACTCCAAGATACACAGCAGGTGGCAAGATTCGCAATGGAATACAAGCCTTGGTCTGGGTATAAGGGCTTGGTTATAGTCCAATCTGTTAAATTTTGTAAAATACGATTACCCCATGCAACTATTGGGGGTAGTTGTGCATCATTATATAAAATCAGATAAGAGAAAGTAAAGTTTCTTTATGTTATTTAGAGATTAAGAGAATATTTCAGTAACAACAAAAAACCTTTTATTATTGATGTTTCTAACACAAAAAGAGTGGTGTTCGTGAGAATACCACTCTTTTACTATTTATCAACCCACTTACAGTGAGCAGCATTGTTGTTAGATCAGAAAAGTATTGAAGTCGTAATACCGGCACTAAGGTTATGCATCATGTAGTCGTGACGACCTGTGCGGTATAGACCATATTCGGGTAGTGCTGTGTGTGTAGCCGAGAAGGTATAACCACCGTAGTCACAGAAGATGTTTGCTGCAAAATGTCGCTGTGCAAGAAACGAAACAGACAATCCCAACTCATAGTAGAAACCTGTAGGATCGCTCGTCATAGCATTGGGTATGAGCTCGACGTGCTCCATTATATTGCAACCCGCAAGCGCCTTCATCGACACGCGGAAACGTGAGTTGTCGCCCATGGGAAGCGAGCCATATACACCGGCTGCAACAGTTGCAGCGTCTATCGACATAGGTTCATCGGGGCGACTTTCGAGCACGGTAGGCAAGTTTGATACCGTAGCCGAGCCTCCAATACCCCAATTACGATTGATATACCACACACCATCTACACCCATGCGACTACCGGTTGACGATATAAGTCGCTGACCGTTGCCGAGTTCGATGCTCGATAATGGAAATTGCAATGCCATCGTCAAGCCTACTTGTGAGGGAGACTCGGGTATAGAGAAGTCGGGCGTGCCAAAGTCATACAGTCCCTTCTCCTTAAAGATAAGATCGGCCAAGAAATAGCCCAACTCGGTCGACAGTATACCAATACCTGCACCGGCAAGCACGTCCGATATCCAGTGGCGGTTGTTCAGTATACGCGACACGCCCACAAATGTAGCTACTGTATATCCACCCACGCTTATCCACGGGCTCAACTCGCCATACTCTTTGTGCAGGATGTGAGCGGCTGTAAAGGCTGTTGCAGTGTGTCCCGATGGGAATGAGTTGTGTGTCGAGCCATCAGGTCGCAGTGTTCCCACCGAATATTTCAAGCCATTGACTACGGCTGCCATGATTGCTACCGAGAAGGCGTCGGAGGTTATCATGCGTCCCCACGAGCTACGACTCTGCACTCCGCAGGCTTTCATGACAACGGCCGCCACTCCTGGTGCAAATTGCAGATAGTCGTCGGCTGCGCAATGAAAGTCGGGGGTGTAGGCATAGCGCAGGTCGCGAAATCTGTCGGCGACGTATTGTTGCGAGAGAAGTCCTGTTACAAGCAACGGTACGCCGGCATAAGTCATCTGTACATACTTGTTGCGGTAGAACTCCTCGCCTTTCGATAGTACAAATATGGTAGGTGTATCGCCAAGTTGTTCTATTGCCTCGTGAGGTATATACACGGTGTCTTGCGTTGTGAATACACCATCTTCGACCCTATCCTGTGCGTTTACAGTGCAGCATATACAGCCCACAAAGAGGGCTATGAGTGTGACTATTTTTCTCATGTGTTGCTATATGTTTGTTTCTCCTTACAAAGATACGAAATGTTGCAATAAAAAGAAAGCGAGCAGTGTGTTGAAGACTGCTCGCTTGCATAGTATGAACTGTTATTACAAGTTGTTACGGTCGAGGTTAGACAGCGCAAGGTAGTATTGGTACTCAAGCATCAGTCTGTTCTCTTCGGCGTCATTGAGTTGAGCTATATCGCTCATGTATTCTATAAGCGATATTTGTCCGGCAGTGAGAGCTTTGAAGAGCAACTCACGGTTGTTTTGCTCACTCAGCAAGGTGTAGTCTTCAAGTGCGGCACTCAGAGTAGTTGCCTCGTTATATAGTTGCGACACCTCGGCTACCAATTGGACATTGGCTACTTCGTTTTGCAATGAGAGCGACAACGCGCGTGCTTGAGCCGTTTTCACTTCATTGCTTGTCTTGAACAAGGGGAGAGATACGCCTACAGCCAAGCCGTAGAACATGTCGCCTACTTCGTAGGCTTGCTTGTAGCCAAGCTCAAATTTAGGTATCCAACCCTCTTTCGACACCGCAGTAAACGACTCGGCAACTTCTTGTTGCTTGCGAAGGAATGTCATGTTGGCGTCGGCCTCTTGCCATTGAGCTGTTACCTCGTCGATCGATGCAGGCATTGCAATCATGGGGTATTGAGTCATTTGCGAAGCACTCACGGGCAATTCCTTTCCACCGTTGCATACCACAAGGTCGGCTATTGCTGCATTGCGCTCGTTTTCGAGCATCTTCAATCGGCTCGATTGGCTCAGGCGCTCTATCTCTACTTTATTGACATCGAGACGGCTGGCATCACCGGCCTCCAAGCGAGTCTTGTACATGTCGACAAGTGCACGTGCTATGTACTCACGTTCGCTTGCCACCTCTATCTGCTTGTTGAGGTATACAATCTTGATAAAGAGATTTCGAGCATCGAGCAATACACTTTGTCGCACATAGTTCACTTGCGATGTGCCAAGTGCATTTTGTGCATTGATGAGTTTGCGTCGTTGTCCGTACACGGTGGGGAAGTCAAATCCCTGCATAATCGAAAAACCATACTTGTTTCCACCGGGTACTTGCTTCTCGGCCCACAAGTATTCAAACTCAAAGGTAGTGTTCTCTAAGCAGTTTTCGGCCGATAGTTCGGTCTGAGCAGCCGATACATCTTGTTGAGTGGCCTTGATACTGTTGTTGTTTTCGGCAACACTTTTCAAGACGTTATCGATAGGCATTTGAGCCATTGCGCTCATGGCTACTATGCTTGCTGTGAGGATGATATATCGTTTCATGCTTTTTTGTTTTTAGAGTTCATAAGGATATAAACAACGGGGATAACAAAGGCGTTGAGCAAGGTAGAACTGAGCAGACCGCCCAAGATAACCTGTGCCATGGGGCTTTGTATCTCATTGCCGGGTGCGCTACCGTTCACGGCAAGGGGTATGAGCGCAAGGGCCGACGTGAGGGCTGTCATCAAAATGGGGTTAAGGCGGTCGAGTGAACCTTTCAACACCGCTTCGTTGAGTTGCAAGCCCTCTTCGCGCAAGTGATTGTAGCGCGATATGAGCAACATACCATTACGTGTGGCAATACCAAAGAGCGATATAAAACCGATAATGGCAGGAATACTTATCTCGCCCGAGGTAAATCGGAGTATGAAGATACCGCCAATGAGTGCCAAGGGGAGGTTTATCAAGATGATAGCCGATTGACCCGCACTCTTGAATTGCTGTACGAGCAACAAGAAGATGATGAGTATAGATGCCATCGAAGCGAGGAAGAGCGTGCGAGAGGCCTCTTTTTCGCTCTCAAACTGTCCGCCGTACTCAATGTAGTAGCCTTCGGGCATCTTCACATTCTCGTCAACAAGGGCTCGTATGTCGTCTACCACGCTACGCATGTCGCGGTCGGCAACGTTGGCCGAGATAACAATTTTGCGTTTTACATTCTCACGGTTGATGGTATTGGGACCCATGGCCGAGCGTACCTCGGCTACTTGAATGAGGGGTATTTTGCCATCGGGGGTATCAATCATCAACTCTTTGAGTTGCTCGGCAGTGTCGCGATTTTCGTCCTTCATTTTTACAGTGAGGTCGAATGTGCGGTCGCCTTCATACACTTGCGATACTACTTCACCTGCCATCGCTACATTTATAAACTCAATGAACTCGGGCATAGTGATGCCATAACGAGCCAACAAATCGCGACGAGGCACAATGTGAAGTTGCGGGCGCTCTATTTGTTGCTCTACGTTGAGGTCGACAACACCCTCCACACCCGATGCAAGAGCCTGTATCTCCAAACCTATGTCATACATGCGCTTGAGGTCTTCGCCAAAGAGCTTAATAGCAATTTGCGATTTTGTACCCGACAACATGGCATCGATACGGTGCGAAATGGGTTGGCCTATCTCAAGACTCACACCCGAAAGGGTGCTCAGTTTCTCGCGAATGTCGGCTTTCACCTCGTTGGCCGAACGCTTATCGAGCTTGAAGGGAGCTTCTATTTCGCAAGCATTCACACCAAAAGCATGCTCATCAAGCTCGGCACGACCGGTCTTGCGCGCTACGGTTTGTATCTCGGGCACTTCAAGGAGCAGACGCTCTATTTGTTGGCCTATGCGATCTGACTCTTCGAGCGAGACACCGGGCAACGTAGCAGCATTGATAGTAAACGAACCTTCGTTAAAGGGAGGCAAGAAACTGCGACCCAATGTAAAGAAGGTAGCCAATGCCACAACAAATATGGCTATAGTGCCTGTTAATACACCTCGCTTGTGACTCATAGTCCATGACAATGCACGGTTGTATACACCTTGCAACTTGCGCGATACCCAGGGTTCTTTATCCTCTTTCAAGGCCTTCTTGCCATTGAGCAAGTAGGTACAAAGTACGGGGGTAAGGGTGAGAGCTACCACTGTAGAAGCTACAAGAGCTACCAAGAAGGCAATACCCAACGGGCGCAACATGCGACCCTCCATACCCGAAAGGAAGAACAAGGGCATGAAGCTCACCATGATGATGAGGGTAGAGTTGAGGATGGGCATACGCACTTCTTTCGATGCTTCAAACACAATTTCGCGGGTGCCGAGTTGTTGCTCGGCGGGCAAGAGACGATTGGCTCGTAGACGCTTGTATACGTTCTCCACGTCGACAATAGCATCATCGACCAGCGAACCTATGGCAATGGCCAATCCACCCAAACTCATGGTGTTGATAGTAAGACCCAACGCCTTGAGAGTGAGCAACGATATAATAGCTGATAACGGAATAGCAGTAAGCGAAATGATTGTTGTGCGGGTGTTCATCAAGAAGAAGAAGAGCACAATTATCACAAATATAGCACCCTCGACAAGTGCACTTTGCACGTTATTGATCGAGTTGTTGATAAAGTGCGATTGCTTGAAAATGTTGGTCGAAACCTTGATGTCGGCGGGTAAGTTCTTTTGCAACTCAGCAAGAGCATCCTCGATGTTCTCAGTAAGCTCTATTGTGCCGGTATTGGGTTGCTTCTTTACGGTAATGAGTACTGCGGGTTGAGCCTCTACCGACGCCATACCCAACTTGGGTTGCTTGTCCGAGACGATTACATCGGCAACATCGGCCAATACAACAGGCTTGCCATTGATGCGTTTTACTACAGCAAGACCTATCTCCTCGGGGCTGGTTGTGGTGATGTCGCCACGCACAATGTACTCGTTGCCATACTCATATATAATACCACCATTGGCATTGTTATTCATGTTGCGTGAGGCAGCCAACACTTCATCGAGCGTCACATCGTAGTGCTTCATGCGTGCAGGATCAACAGCAATGCGATACTCTTTGATTTCGCCACCTATCACGGTAGCTTGAGCTACACCGCTTATTGAGAGCAGACGGGGACGGATAGTCCAGTCGGCAATGGTGCGTATGTCGCGCAGCGAAGTAGAGTCGGCAGTGAGGCCGATAATCATCATTTCGCCCAAGATAGACGATTGAGGAGCCATGGTAGGCGTACCTACACCTTCGGGCAACATTTCACCCAGTTGTACCAATCGCTCCGATGTAATTTGACGGGCAAGGTAAATATCTGTTCCCCAATCAAACTCTACCCATACCACCGAGAAACCAGTGGTAGAAGATGAGCGTACGCGACGTACACCGGTAGCACCGTTTACACTTGTCTCTATAGGATAGGTTACAAGGCGTTCTACCTCCTCGGGAGCCATACCGGGTGCCTCGGTGAGAACTACCACGGTGGGAGCATTGAGGTCGGGAAATACGTCAACCTCCATTTTCGACACACTATATATACCCAACACGAGTATAAGTGCCGATATTACAGCAACCAACAAGCGGTTCTGTAATGAATATTCTATGATTTTATTCAGCATATCGCAAGGGTATTATTAGTGATTGTGGTTGTGTGCCGAGGGAAGTGCGTTGCTGGCGCCTGCCAATCGTACGCGGTATACACCGTTTACGACAATCTTGTCGCCGGGTTTCACACCCGACAAGATTTCGATGC
This sequence comes from Bacteroidaceae bacterium, assembly GCA_017555825.1. Lineage (GTDB taxonomy): Bacteria > Bacteroidota > Bacteroidia > Bacteroidales > Barnesiellaceae_A > Barnesiella_A. Next base: position 20,573 of record JAFZFQ010000024.1, read on the forward strand.
GGCTACCATTGCTTGCGCCGGTTTTTACCTCTACTTTTTCAAAGTCGTTTTGGCACAAACGGCGATATACGAAGAACAAGCCTTGCTCCTCGGTGAGCGATGCCATGGGCACGCTGATAACATCGTTGCGTGTCTTGCCCAAGAGGTACACGTCGACACTTGAGCCGGGAACGATAGTAGCGCGGTTGTCAAAGTCGAAGGTTACGGGCACGAAATATGAAGTCTCACCGGCATTGCGACCGTATGAGAGCAACTTGCCATTCATGTTGGCCAACTCACACACTTGATCGTCGTATGAAGTTACAAAGTTGGCCGATGTGATGGTGGGCAAGTCGTTGTAGTAGCGTTGGGGTACATCGGCACGGAGTTGCAAGCGCTTGTTTTGTGCTATTGTAGCAAGGGGAGCTCCCGCCTCTACATAGTCGCCTTCGCTCACCCACAAGCGGGTGATGTAGCCGGCCTTCGAAGCACGAGCTTCAGAGCCGGTAGCATTGCCACTGCCCAAAGCCTCATAAGCCATTCGGGCTTGCTCGTAGCTCTCGCGGGTTGTTTCATACTCGCGTTGCGATATGATATTGTCTTTTACCAATGTTTGTGCACGCTCGTAGGCAGCAAGTGCTGTTTCGTAGCTTATGCGAGCACGTTCGGCAGCATCGCCACTACCTACATTGCGCGACGAAATAGAGAAGAGGGCTGTTCCGGCCGATACAGCCGAGCCGTCGGCCCATGCGCGATTGTAGTGTACAGTACCCGATTGGGGAGCGACGATAGTCATTACATCGCCTGTTGCACCTATTACATTACCAGTACATTTAATTACTGAGGTGAAGGGTGCAGGAGTAGCTGTTTCGGTAGTAAGACCTATAGCCTCTACCTCGCCGGGCTTGAGTGAAATGCCATTTTCGGTGCCGTGGTTGTGAGCTCCTTGGCTATGGTCATGACCCGAATGGTCGTGGCTATGATGTGATGTTTCGGTTGCGTGATTGTGACCGTGATTGTCGTGTGAGTGATCGTGAGTGTGATTGCCACAGCTTGCCATCAAGTATGCTCCGATAGTGAGCACGACGAAAAGATGTTTTTTCATTGCTATTATATTTATGTGGTTGATAGATGCACGTTCCATACCATGTAGGCATAGAGGCGTACAAAGGTTTGTATTTTATATTTAATTGAATGTTTTGCCCCCTTTGTAGCCGGGGTATGCGAAATCATGCCACCGCAGGTGGCGCACGCATGCCGCACGACAAGCCTATGTAGTCGTGATATGCGTGTAGAATGTATACAAAATGCTGAATGTTCGACTGCTCGGCAGGCTCGGGGAGCAGTGATACATTGGAGGAGAGAATGGCAATAAGTTGCTGAGTAAGACCTACTTTCGATACTTGGTTGTCTTGTGAGGCGTCTCGAATGAAATCGATATTCATGGCACAATCGCCTTCGCAGTCACTGTTGCCATGGCCATGCTCGGTATCGTCGTCGCTGCACAAGTCAAGTATAATGCATATACCACCATCGGCACTGTGGTGATGCGGTACAATAGATGAAGCCACAGCAAGGAGTGTGGCAAGCATCAACATGCATATCGACAATATTCGTTTCATCTTATACTTTAGCAACTTAGCCACGGCAAAGATACAAAACTGATGCGATAATGACAATTGTTTTGAAAACAATTGCAAAATTTAACACTTAAATTATTTGTATTATAATATTACATTTGTTATTTTTGTAGAGCCTTAAAAGAATATTATTAACGCTTAAACTGAAATACTATGGCACTTAAAATCACAGACGAATTAGGAAAAGAACTTATTGCATCGGGCAAACCCGTAGTAATTGACTTCTGGGCAGAGTGGTGCGGTCCTTGCCGCCAAATCGGTCCTTTCGTTGACGAGCTCGCTGCTCAATACGAAGGTCAAGTGACAATAGGTAAATACAATGTTGACGAAGGCGAAGAGATAAGCGGCGAGTACGGTATCCGCAACATCCCCACTTTGTTGTTCTTCAAAGACGGCCAATTGGTTGATAAACACGTAGGCTCGGCCAACAAAGCTCAACTCGAAGAGAAAGTGAAAAAATTGCTCTAATACTTCCTTAAATAGCAACATGCAAACGGCTTACCCCTCTTGGGGCGAGCCGTTTTTTTTTACCACGCTACAGGGTATCACCCCTATTTTATATATTATTTTGAGCAATAAGCCCAGGGTAAGCCGATGGCCCACTCTACTGTGGTATGTATATAAAAAAACATCGCCCCGGCAACTTTCGTTGTCAGGGCGATTTAAGTGGCGGCTGCCTACTCTCCCACTTGCGCAGTACCATTGGCGTGACCGGGCTTAACTTCTCTGTTCGGGATGGGAAGAGGTGGATCCCCGGT
>JAFZFQ010000025.1 GCA_017555825.1 Bacteroidaceae bacterium
CCAGAAACTATTCCTTGTTGAGGACTGTCTTTATCTTCATATATGCCATAACCATTTTCTAACGGACTTGATTGAGTCTGAGGGGCAATATGCTCAATACTTTCATTGGAAATTACATCAGAGAAGCAGATTTTGGGGTTAGGATAGTTCTTACAACATAGATATTGCTCATATCTCCATAAAAGATAATTATCAACTCTATTACCATAGAACCAACCACTTTTGATATGTTCGAGCATTTGTTTGTCACTCCAATATCCCCACCACCAATCGTTGTTTAGTTTCCAAATTGCGGTATCAATCATTTGGCTAAAATCATCGGAAACCGTTGTCTTTGGAATAATTTGTTGCATGCGACTTATAATATCAGCCCGACCTCCTCTTATTAGTGAGCGGAAAGTTATATTTTCCATCAGTTTTATGATTCTATCGAAAAGTTCTTTGTTTACATTCGATAGTTTGGCTTTAATCAATATGGGATAGGAAATAGCCATATTCTTAAGATTTTTCAAATTGGCGGTATAGAAACTGTTGTCATGTTCTATCTGATTTACAACTTGGAAAGATTTTGATAATCCGTTTACAAATTGTTTAATCCTTTCAAATTGTTCCTCTTTAGAACAAGTATTTATCCACGCTTTAATCTCATGAACGACATTCTCGCTATAATATCCTTTCGGGCCAATCGCTTTCCAATAATAACTAAGTACACTATCTTCATCAACAGATACCAGAACTATGTAGCGATAAATATCCTCAAATGCTCTTTCAATATAAGTAATACCACTCTCATGCTCAAACGTATCAAAGGGAGTTCTGTAAATCTGTAGCATAAAATACGCTTTCAAAATTTCAAGATTAGAAAGTCTTTTGCCTCTATCATTTTGATATGCAAAAATCTGGCAAGCCTGCAATTTGTCTTTCACTACAAATGTGGTTATCGCAGCATTTTCTAAAGACGAAACATACAACAGTATATCATCTATAGTACAATCTTTTAGCCATTCCTCAAAAAAACATAAAGCCCGATGGATTGCAGCCTTTGATTTGGAGGTCAAATCATCATTTGACACACTATTATAATGCTCAATAATAGTATCGATAAAGAAGTTATTATCATATTCGACAGTAGCAAATTTTTGTCTATTATGCCTACAGTCTTTCAGATAATAGTCCGAAACGTCTAAAAGCAAGTCTTGTATAATTTCTTTTTTATCGGTTTTTATCCATTCCGCTTCTCTACTTTTTATAACATGTAGAAACGCACTAAAAAATATAATACTTGTCGTAAGTCGTTGTTGTCCGTCAATTACATAAAATGTGTCTCTATCTTGCTCAAATAAAAAATGACCTAAATAATAATCACTACCAGCACAGTCTTGAAGGTCTTCTCTAAATTGAGAAAACTGTTTTTTATCCCATGTATATGCCCTTTGATAGGCAGGAATAACAAAACGAATATTTCGCCTCCCGAATAGGGCTTTTATTGTTGTAGATTCCATTGTGTTATCAAACAAGAGTGCTTTATCCTGAATGACTTTTTGTCAGAGCAGAGATAAAGCACATTATTATTAAAATCAAATCAGCGGATTGGGCGTGTATTTATCTTTTTACCCAACATATCGTAAGTTTCTAACCATGAACCTTTTCTTAGGATAAAAATGTCACCAGAAATACTAACAAAGGTTCCTGTATGGTCTGGAATGGTTTTGTATTTCTTTCCAGATTCATCGTACAACTCGTACCACGAGCCTTTGTGAACGATAAAAAAACGAGTACCCCAACCAAGTAACATACCAATATGTTCTGGTAATGTTTTCTGTTTTTTTCCTCTTTCGTCATAGATGTTATACCAACTACCATGACGTTCAATCATTGAAATTGCCATTGTAAATAATTTCCTACCCTACGATTCCTACAAGGCCTTTTGATTAACAGAGAAGCGTGGAACCGTATGCCACGTCTTTATGTGAAGGTGGTAGGAATACCTCTGTGTACAGATGTGGTTATAACAGCCCCACGCTATATGCATGGAGACCATTATATCATCTCTTGTACACAGTGATTAAGTTTCCTACGCTTTTCACATACAAGAAGAAGACATAACGCCTCTTTTTATCAAATGTCTTGGATAGAGTTATCCTCAATCCAACTGCGAAAGTAGTAAAAATTCCGCAAATGCAATACTCTTTTGGGGTCTTGTTCGGATAAAATAGAACAATCACCTCTTGCCCATCCGCAAAAGGTGATTAAATAGGGGTGCGATTATTTACACTTAATTTAGACTAGATAGAAGGCTGCACGAGAATAGTAAAATATAATTTATTCGTCTTTTGTGCGAAAAGTCATTTTACAATACAAATACCTAATATGTTGTATATAAATAAATTCGGCGGTGAAACATTATTCACCGCCGAAATAGGGCAATCTAACAAGACACCCTCTTTATTGTGATATACCCATGTATTGGGTTGTTGTATCGATTACAAGTTGTTCATCAAGATGTAGTTCTTGGCATCGATAGCAGCACGACAGCCCGAAGCGGCGGCAGTGATAGCTTGACGGTAGTGGGGGTCGGCAACGTCACCGGCAGCATAGAGGCCGGGGATGTTGGTCTCGGCCGAGTAGGGCTTGGTGATGATGTAGCCGTGCTCGTCGAGGTCTACTTGGCCCTTCAACAAGTCTGAGTTGGGCTTGTGACCGATAGCAAGGAAGAAACCGTCGATGGGAAGTTGCTCGCGAGTCTCTTTGTCGGTGCCTTTGTGTTTCACGATGTAGGCTCCCTCAACACCATTCTCGCCATAGAGGCCTTCGGCTTGAGTTTCGTAGAGAATAGTGATGTTCTCGGTGTTTCTTACGCGCTCTTGCATGATATTAGATGCGCGCAACTCGTTGCGACGTACCAACAAGTATACGTGCTTGGCAAGGTGCGAGAGGTATACAGCCTCTTCGCAAGCAGTGTCGCCACCACCTACTACAGCTACGACTTTCTTGCGGTAGAAGAAACCGTCGCAAGTAGCGCAAGCTGATACACCCATACCGGCATACTTGGTTTCGTCGGCAAGACCGAGGTACTTGGCCGATGCACCGGTAGCGAAGATAAGAGTATCTGTTTCGATAACTTTGTTGCCGTCGATAGTTACGCGGATAGGACGAGCCGATGCGTCGATGGCAGTAACTTCACCATTGCGAATATCTGTACCAAAGCGAGCAGCTTGTTTGCGCAAATCTTCCATCATGGCAGTACCTGAGATACCTTCGGGGTAGCCGGGGAAGTTTTCAATCTCGGTTGTGATGGTGAGCTGGCCACCGGGAACCATACCCTCGTAGAGGACGGGGGCGAGGTCGGCGCGTGATGCGTAGATTGCAGCAGTAAAGCCGGCAGGACCTGAACCGATAATAAGACATTTTGTTCTCTCTGTAGTTTCCATAACTGTTTAATATTAAGGGTTAATAAAATTATCGTAAATCTATTACTGTTACTTGTGGGTATTGGGTACTGTCAAACATGAATGTTGACGCCGGTAGAGTGACCTTGTTGTTGTAGTTGGTTATAGCAACAAGTATCTTGTGGTTGTTGTTGTCGGTAATCTCAAATGATATAGGAGCCGAGTTGGCTGTTGCTACTGTGAGCACTACTTGCGCAATGTTGGTGTTGCGTTTGGTAGGGGTGAGCAAGAATTGTCGCTCGCCCTTATGTGTACTCTTGAGCTCCTTTACTTCAAACGAACGCTTATAGTTGTCGAGCATTATATATGGATTGATCTCGGCGAGTTCGTGTTGTGTGGGTGTTGTGATGTTTACCTCGTCGATTATGGGTGCATACGACCACATAGTCTTGCCGTCGTACCATGTAGAGAGGTCGCTGCTTGTGATGCTAAACTTCTTGCCTTGCATCTTGATTGCCCCCTTCATATATATACCGCTGTGGGCTTCGCCTTGCATGGTGAAGTCGGCGGTAATGCCAGGTGCTTGTTGAAATTGCTCAACAACCTTGTCTAAGTAGCTTTGGGCGTCTTGAGCTTGTGTGGCGGTAACTGTTACCGACAGTACAAGTGTGAGCAGTATGTATAAAATCTTTTTCATTACTTCATCGATTCGAGTTTGTTTTCCAATTGCATGACATCTATCATGAGCACTTCGCGGGGCTTGCCACCCATAGCGGGGCCTACAATGCCGGCTGCTTCGAGTTGATCCATGAGGCGACCAGCACGGTTGTAGCCTATAGAGTAGCGACGTTGCAACGACGATGTAGAGGCTTGTTGCGACGATACAATGATGCGGGCGGCCTCTTCAAAGAGGGGGTCGCGATCCTTGGCATCAAAACTTGCCGAGCCGCCATCTTCGCTATCCTCGGGTATGTATTCGGGCAATAGGAAGGCGTCGGGGTAGCTTTGTTGCTCGCTGATGTGATGGCACACATCTTCTACCTCGGGGGTGTCGATAAAGGCACATTGCACGCGTACCATTTCGCCACCTTGCGATATGAGCATGTCGCCACGTCCTATGAGCTGGTTGGCTCCGGGACAGTCGAGGATGGTGCGCGAGTCGATCATTGATTGTACACGGAAGGCTATACGTGCCGGGAAGTTGGCCTTGATAATACCTGTAATAACGTTGGTCGATGGGCGTTGTGTAGCAATAATCATGTGTATACCCACGGCACGCGCAAGCTGAGCAATGCGGATGATGGGATTCTCAACCTCCTTGCCGGCAGTCATGATGAGGTCGCTGAACTCGTCTATGATGACAACGATATAGGGCAAGAAGCGATGACCCTTTGAGGGTAATAGGTGACGCGACTTGAACTTGGTATTATACTCTTTTATTGTGCGCACCTTGGCAGTCTTGAGCAACTCGTAGCGTGCATCCATCTCGCGGGTAACCGATTGCAGGGTTTGCACTACTTTGTTGGTGTCGGTAATGATGGGCTCTTCGGTATCGGGCAACTTAGCAAGGAAGTGGCGCTCGATGGCCGAGTAGATACTAAACTCTACTTTCTTGGGGTCTACAAGTACGAACTTCAACTCGGCGGGATGCTTCTTGTAGAGCAACGATGAGATAATGGCGTTGAGACCTACCGACTTACCTTGACCGGTAGCACCGGCTACGAGCACGTGGGGCATCTTGGTGAGGTCGGCAATAAACACCTCGTTGGTAATGGTCTTACCCAGGGCAATGGGCAGTTCGTACTTGCTCTCTTGGAACTTGCGCGATGCTATAATAGAGCGCATAGATACCACTTGTGGCTCGTTGTTGGGTACTTCAATACCTATAGTACCCTTTCCGGGGATGGGTGCGATGATGCGTATGCCCAATGCGGCCAAGCTCAGAGCTATGTCGTTTTCGAGATTTTTGATGCTGGCAATGCGCACACCGGGGGCGGGCACTATCTCATATAGTGTCACTGTGGGGCCTACGGTAGCTTGTATAGAGCTTATCTTTATGCCATAGGTCATGAGTGTGTCGGTAATGCGTTGTTTTTTGCCTTCGAGCTCGGTGCGGTCTACCGCGCCACTGTTGTCTTGTTGTTCGGCAAGCAGGTCGAGCGTAGGCTTCTTGTATCGAGGTAGGTCGAGTGTGGGGTCGTAGTCTTTCAACACCTCCTCAACCAACTCCTCTTTCTCGCCGGTCGATACGGTAAATGTGGGTTCGTTGTCTTGCGACAAGACAATGGGCTCTTCGCTAATAATGAGAGGTTGTGTTTCGTCTTCGGCATCCTCAACAACAGGCTCTATAAAGTCGGTCTCTACCGTTGTTATTTCTTCTTCTTTGGGCTCTTCCTCCTCGGGAGTATTGTCCGATATGAAAATAAACGAGTCGCTATCTTCGTCTTGGCTTTCTTCTTCCTCTTGCTCATCCTCCTCCTCATCATCGGTCTCTTCTTTGATTACGGGCACGCTTTCGCGACGAGCAAAGGGGTTGTGGAACGGATTGCTCTTGAGTAAGTTGCGTATGAAGTCGATAGTGCTACGGCTCACCATGATGAGAAATACTACAAGCAGTATGACAATAATGAGTCCTGTGCCCCATGAACCTATGTAGTGGAACAGGTAGTCGGTGATGACCTTGCCATGATTGCCACCCCACGATATGAACGATACTTCTTGAGTGAGTTGGTATAGGAAGCCGAAAAATAGCGATATGAGCAGTGTGCCTATAAAACACATGATGGTTGTTTTCCAATAGCCACCCTCTACTACGCGCATCATGTGCAAGCCGGTAATGACTACCCACAATGCCAGCACAAATGCGCCAAATCCTATCCAATGATTGATGAGGAAATTGGCCATTATTGCACCATTGGCACCGCCCCAGTTGTGTACTTCGGTCTCTATCTTCGATAACTCGCCACTCAATCCTTCAACAATGCTCTGGTCGAATGTGCCGGTGAAGATAAACGAAGTGAGAGCGATGAGCATGAATATACCAAACAGAGCCATGATGAAACCTACTATAAAGTGCATCACTTCGTTTTTCAAGAAGCGAGCTATAGACTCCATGCTTTGCGCCAAGGTCTTTTTCTTGGGTGCGTTGCTCTTGTTTTTCTTTTTTATAGATTTATTTTGTGCCATGTGTATATGTCAGATTATGATTTTTTCCAGAAAAGGGGCGTGAATATAATGATAGCTGTGAATACCTCCAAGCGACCTATAACCATGAGTGCCATCAGTGTCCATTTGGCATGGAACGATATGTCGGAGTAGAAGCCGCCGGCATCCGAACCGATACCTATACCCATATTGCTCAGAGCCGAGAGAGAGCCATATACGGCCTCGCCCATGCTGGCACCTTGCATAGCCAATATCACAGCACCGGTTATCCACACTATTACATACATAATGGTGAATGCAAGTATCTTAGATACTGTCTCGTGTGAGAGCGCCTTCTCGTTATATATTACGGGACGTATGACGTTGGGGTAGAGCACTCGGTGAAATTCGTTGCGGGCATTCTTGGTGAGTATTACCATGCGGTCGATTTTGGCGCCACCACTTGTTGAGCCGGCGCAAGCACCAAAGAACATGAGCAACAAGAAGATAAGTGAGTAGAAGGGACCCCATTCGAGCGTATTGCAAGTAGAGAATCCGGTACTTGTTATTACCGAGCATACTTGGAATAGCGCATTTCTGAAGCATTGCTCAATGGTGCCGTATGTGCCCTGAAAGGCGAGCCCAATGGTAAATATTATTGTGATAACAATAATCAGTGTTGTGTACCATCGTACTTGCTCCGAGCGGAATAGTAACTTGTGGTCGCTCATGACCGTACGGTAGATGATGGCAAAGTTGATACCACCAATGAAGGTAAACAACGTGATGATATAGTCGATATAGGCCGAGTGATAGTAGCCAATGCTCTGGTTGTGTGTAGAAAAACCACCTGTTGCCATGGTCGACAGGCTGTGACACACGGCATCGAAGAAGTTCATAGAACCTGCATAGAGTAGCATGCAGAGTATCACCGTGAAGATAAAGTAGCACAGCCACAACTTCATGGCTGTGTGGTTGATGCGCGGGCTCAACTTGTATTGTCCTATACCCGACACCTCGGTGCTGAGTAGTATCATGCCACCACGGTGGTTGAGCATGGGCAATACGGCAACGGTAAAGAGAATGATACCGATACCTCCAATCCATTGCAACATGCTACGCCACAAAAGAATGCCGTGGGGTAGGTGGTCTATATCTTTGAAAATGCTTGCTCCGGTAGTGGTAGCAGCCGATACTGTCTCGAATACAGCGTCGGTAAATGAGTGGCAGATACCCAAAAATGGCAACATACCCATCATGGTGAATACAATCCATACCACAGTACCCAGTAATATACCATCGCGACGACCCATCACCTCACGGCAGTGTCGCAGACGGTAGGCCATCGTACCTCCAACAACGAGTGTGAAAATAGATGATAGAAGAAATGTCCAACGGTCGGGTTCATGGAAGTAGAATGAGACCGCCGTAGGTATAAACATGAAGATTGCCTCGAAACAGAGCAGTATTCCGATTATACGTAGTATTATGCCACTATGTATCTTGTTCATTTTTCAATCCTCTATTTTTTTTATCCAAACCAGCGATCGAGGCGGCTCAATGCCGAGTCGAGACAGAATACCAACACATGATCGTTGGCTTGTATCTGTGTATTACCCGACACGATAGTACCCACACCATCGTGTATTACACCACCCAATGTCATGTCAGACGGGAGGTTCAACTCCTTGACTGGACGGCGTGTGATTTTTGAGCCGGGCTTGGCTACCAACTCAACTACCTCGGCATCGGCCAAGGCCAGACACTTGGCATTACTTGAGTCGGCATCGAGCAAGAGCTGGAAGATGTGACTTGCAGCAATGAGTTTTTTGTTTATCACTGTACCGATGTTGAGGTTTTCGGCAACAGCAATGTATTGAATATCTTCTACCTCGGCCACAGTGCGGGGTACGCCCATTTGCTTGGCAGTGAGGCATGCCAATATGTTGGTCTCGGAACTGTCGCTCAGGGCTATAAACATGTCGGTGTCGGAGATACCTACTTCCGATAGCAACTCTTCATCGCGGGCATCGCCTTGGATGATTGTCGTGTTGCGCATCTTATCAACGAGGCGATAGCTCTTTTCGCGGTCTTTCTCTATGAGTTTTATCTTTACATTATCGCCCATTGTCTCGGCAATGCGTATGGCAATGCGACTACCACCCAGGATTATGATGTTCTTGACGTCGACCTGTTCTTTGCCGCATATTTCGCGTATCCCCTCAACATAGTCGGGGGTAGTGGTGAAGTATACGATGTCGCCTTGCAATACTTCGTCGTTACCGCGCGGAATGATGGTGTGGTTGTGTCGTTTGATTGCTGCAATGTGAAACAGGTTGCTGTTGCTTGTGAGCTCATATAGCTTGCGATTGAGTATGCTGGCATTGTCGCGCAACTTGACACCTACAAGTATCAGAGCACCTTCGTGCAACTCAAACCAACTGCGAGCCCAAGTGTGTCGCATAGCGGCAAAGACCTCTTCACAAGCCAACTTCTCGGGGTAGATAAGGTCGTCTACACCCATTGCCTTGAAGTGCTTGCGACTCTCGTTGTTCAGATACTCAAAGTTGTCGATACGTGCCACTGTCTTCTTGGCACCCAGCGATGAGGCTATTGTACAGGCTATGATGTTGCGGGTCTCGTAGGGTGTCACGGCCAAGAACAAGTCGGCTTCGGCAACACCTGCTTTTTTCAGCGTGTCGAACGATGTGGGGTTGCCTACAATGGCAATAAGATTGTAGTTGTTCTCTATCTCCGATAGCACCTCTTCGTTGCTATCGACCAATACCACGTCGAGCTGCTCGCGAGAGAGTAGCTTGGCAAGGTGTAGTCCCACTTCGCCGGCTCCGGCAATAACTATTCTCATTTTACAATCCTTTCTTTACCATTTGGTTGTGAGCAGTGTTGTAATGCTGTCGGCATCCATGCCACACAATTTGTGAAGTTCGGCAACAGTTCCTTGTGCGATGAACTTGTCGGGTATACCCACTCGCTTGATGCGAGGTGAGTAGCCGTTGTCATTCATCCACTCCATCACAGCGCTACCCAATCCGCCTACAATAGTGCCATTCTCGACAGTAATGATGCGGTTGTATTTTGAAGCTACCTCGCGCAATATATCTTCGTCGATGGGCTTGAGGAATATCATGTCGTAGTGAGTGGCATTTACGCCTTGTGCTTGTGCTTGCTCTATGGCGTGTGCTACGGTAGTACCTATGTTGCCAATGCTCAGTATAGCAATATCGCTATCTCCATCGTTGAGTTTGCGACCCTTACCCACGGGTATGAGTTGCATGGGGCAACGCCAGTCGATAATCTCGCCACCACCACGAGGATAACGTATTGCAAAGGGGCCATGTTCGGTGGCTTGTGCAGTGTATAACAAGTGTCGCAGGGTGTGCTCGTCCATCGGAGCGGCAATGGTCATGTTGGGTATGCCACGCAAGAAGCTCAAGTCGAAGCATCCGTGGTGTGTTACACCATCTTCGCCCACGATACCGGCACGGTCGATACAGAATGTCACGGGTAGGTTTTGTATTGCCACATCGTGTATGATCTCGTCATAGGCGCGTTGCATGAAACTTGAGTATATACAGCAGAAGGGCAACATGCCATCCTTGGCAAGACCTGCCGAGAAGGTAACTGCGTGCTCCTCCGAGATACCAACGTCGAACGAGCGCTTGGGGAAACGCTCCATCATAAAGTTCATAGAGCTACCCGAGGGCATGGCGGGGGTGATTGATACGATGCGTTCGTTTTTCTCGGCCAACTCGACCAGTGTATGACCAAATACGTCTTGGAACTTACAAGGTTGGTTGGGCGTTGTGTTTTTTACAATTTCGCCGGTCTCCTTGTCAAACTTGCCAGGAGCGTGCCATATTGTAGGTGATACTTCGGCAGGTTTGTAGCCTTTGCCTTTCTTGGTGCAGAGGTGCAGAATCTTAGGCCCTTTCATGTCCTTGATAGTCTGCAAGATGCGCACAAGATTTTCTACATCGTGTCCGTCGGCTGGGCCAAAGTATCGTATATTGAGTCCCTCGAATATGTTTTGTTGCTTAGACAAGAGCGACTTCAAGCTGTTGTTGAAACGCAAGATTGATCCCTTGCTGTTGTCGCCAATGATGTGCAACTTTTTCAAGAATTGATAGATACCGTTGCGCATCGAGTTGTATCGGCGCGATGTGGTAATGTTGACAAGATAACTGTTCAAGCCACCCACGTTGTGGTCTATGGCCATATCATTGTCGTTGAGAATGATGAGCAGGTCGTTGGGGTTGATAGAGGCATTGTTCAAGCCTTCAAATGCCAAACCTCCGGCAATAGAGGCATCGCCAATAACTGCCACAACCTTGCGAGTGGGTTGATCCTCTTGCAACTCGGTGGCAATGGCCATACCCAATGCGGCCGATATAGAGTTAGAGGCATGACCACCAATAAAGGCGTCGTACTCGCTCTCGGCAGGGTTGGGAAATCCGCTCAAACCGTTCAGCTTGCGGTTGGTGTGGAAGCGGTCGCGACGACCGGTCAATATCTTGTGTCCATAGGCTTGATGACCCACATCCCACACAATGCGATCGTATGGTGTATTGAATACATAGTGCAACGCAACGGTAATTTCGACAGCACCCATGTTGGAACCAAAGTGTCCGGGATTGGTCGAACAGGCATCGATGATATAGTCGCGTAGCTCTTGACATACCTGGGGCAACTCGGCAACAGAGAGCTTGCGCAAGTCGGTCGGTGTGTCTATGCTTGTCAATATATCGGTCTTTTTATTATTGCTCATGGTTGTGTTGTTTTTTTTGTGATATCGTTATCGGTTATCTTTTTCTCTCTTTTTGCTCTTGTAAACAGGGACAAAAACGATGATGCCCGATGCTATAATTGTGAATATGGTCATGAGGTTGATGGGACTATAGGCCAATACACAACCGCACAATATGACCCAAAGGGTCACAAGGCATATTATGTTGAATGTCGTAAATTTTCTCTTTGCCATCTGATTTACAGTGGATTGATTAGTTGTTTTGGTATATGTTGTGCATTATAATGCAATTTACAAATATATACAAAAAATGTCTTATGCCCAACTCTTTTGTGGCTAAAAAGTGGTAATTTTTTTAAGCCTCGGCCAAGGTATAAAGTGTGCATAAAAAAAGACCGTGCAAGGAGTTGTCTCTTGCACGGTCGGTATCGATAGTGTGTGTAGTATCTTATTTGCTCAATGCGGCGATGCGCTCTTCGATAGATTTTATCTTACTCTCGGCATCGGCCTTTTTCTTGCGTTCGAGTTCTACTACTTGTGCAGGTGCGTTGTTTACAAATCGCTCATTTCCAAGTTTGCCCATAACGGTGCGCAAGAAGCCTTGCATATACTTGAGGTCTTCGTTGAGCTTGGCAAGCTCGGCCTCTACGTCGATGTTGTTGCCCAGGGGTACTGCATACTCGGTAGTGCCTACGAGGAAGGCTGCCGAGTTGGCGTCTTTCTCGGTTACAACGGCAATCTCCGAGAGGTTTGTGAGTTTCACAATCACGCAGTCGTTGTCGCTATTGTGAGCACCTACGATTTGCAGTGTGAGCGCGTCGCGGTTGGGTATGTTCTTTTGCAAGCGTACAGTGCGCACACCGGCAATGATTTGCTTGGTAACTTCAAAGGCTGCAATGAGCGACTCGTCAACGGGCTTGGCCTCGGGTATGAGGGCTGTCATGATGCTCTCGCCATCTTTACGCTCGGTGAGGTGTTGCCACAACTCCTCGGTGATGAAGGGCATGAAGGGGTGCAACATGCGCAACAAGGCGTCGAAGAAGTTGAGTGTGGCGCGGTAGGTCTCGCCGTCGATGGGTTGTTGGTAGCCGGGTTTTACTACCTCAAGATACCAAGATGAGAACTCGTCCCAGAAGAGTTTGTAAACAGCCATAAGTGCCTCCGAAAGACGGAATTTAGAGAAGAGGTCTTGTACCTCAGCAAGTGTCTTAGAGAGTTGGGCATCAAACCAGCGTACTGCAGTAGCTGCAGTCTCGGGTTGAGCGATGCTCTCGTCTACTGTCCAGCCTTTTACGAGGCGGAAGGCGTTCCATATCTTGTTACAGAAGTTGCGACCTTGCTCGCACAATGAGTCATCGTAGAGGATGTCGTTGCCGGCAGGAGCTGCAAGCATAAGACCCATGCGCACACCGTCGGCGCCAAATTGGTCTATGAGACCGAGTGCGTCGGGTGAGTTGCCAAGTGATTTTGACATCTTGCGACCTATCTTGTCGCGAACGATACCGGTAAAGTATACGTTGCGGAAGGGGGGCAATTGGCAGTATTCGTAACCGGCCATAATCATACGGGCTACCCAGAAGAAGATGATATCGGGGCCTGTAACGAGGTCGGCGGTGGGATAGTAGTATTTAAACTCTTCGTTGCCGGGGTTGTTGATACCGTCGAAGAGAGCAACGGGCCACAACCATGATGAGAACCATGTGTCGAGGCAGTCTTCGTCTTGACGCAAATCGCCGGCTTGCAACTCGGCGTTGCCTGTCTTTTGGCGAGCAAGCTCCAAGGCCTCTTCGGCAGTAGCTGCTACTACGTAGCCACCCTCGGGCAAGAAGTAGGCGGGTATGCGATGACCCCACCACAATTGGCGCGAGATACACCAGTCTTTGATGTTCTCCATCCAGTGACGGTAGGTGTTCTTGAACTTAGCGGGGTGGAACTTGATGTCGTCGTTCATTACCGAGTCGAGCGCGGGGAGAGCCAAGTCGCTCATCTTCAAGAACCATTGCATAGATAGCTTGGGCTCGATAACGACATTGGTGCGCTCGCTGTAGCCCACTTTGTTGTCGTACTCCTCAACCTTCTCAAGCAGGCCTGCTGCCTCAAGGTCTTTGACGATTTGTGTGCGTACATCGAAGCGATCCATGCCTACATACATGCCACCCTCTTCGCTGATAGTACCGTTATCGTTGAAGATATCGATTGAGGGGAGGTTGTATTTCTCGCCCAGCATGTAGTCGTTTACGTCGTGAGCAGGTGTTACCTTCAAGCAACCTGTACCAAACTCCATCTCGACATATTCGTCCATGATGATGGGCACTGTGCGACCAACCAAGGGGATGGTTACGCGCTTGCCTTTGAGCCATGCGTAGCGCTCGTCATTGGGGTTGACGCACACTGCGGTATCGCCCAAGATGGTCTCGGGGCGGGTGGTGGCTACCACGATGTAGCGGTCTTCACCCTCTACAAAGTAGCGAAGGTGGTAGAGCTTGCTGTGCTCGTCTTTATAGATTACCTCCTCGTCCGAGAGGGCTGTGAGTGCTTTGGGGTCCCAGTTTACCATGCGCACGCCGCGATATATGAGACCTTTGTTGTAGAGGTCGACAAATACGCGCAAAACGCTTTCGCTACGTGCCTCGTCCATGGTGAAGGCAGTGCGAGACCAATCGCACGATGCACCCAAGCGTTGCAATTGCTTGAGGATGATGCCACCGTGCTCCTCTTTCCACTCCCACGCGTGCTTGAGGAACTCCTCGCGAGTGAGGTCGTTTTTCTTGATGCCTTGTTGAGCAAGTTTGGCTACAACCTTGGCCTCAGTGGCAATTGAAGCGTGGTCGGTACCGGGTACCCAGCATGCGTTCTTGCCTTCCATGCGTGCGCGACGCACAAGTATGTCTTGGATTGTATTGTTGAGCATGTGGCCCATGTGCAATATACCTGTCACATTGGGCGGGGGGATAACTACCGTGTAGGGTTGGCGACCATCGGGTTTTGACTCGAATAGTTTGTGCTCCATCCAATAGTTGTACCATTTCGATTCAACTTCGTCGGGCATGTACTTTGTAGCCAGTTCTTTGTCCATAGTGTTGTGATTTATATTTTTTTCTTTCTAATTTTTTGTGATAGCAGATTTTGTGCGATACAAAATCGTGCAAATTTACAAAAAAACGACGAGAAAATCAATCTCTCAGAGCCGATATATGATGCGAATGTGAAAATTATAATAAAAGTACTACTTCTATAGATTTTTATTAAGTCACATTACTGCTTTATTGATTCTCTTTTTTTGATGAGTTGTTGTATTACCTCGGGGTAGTCGGTAGTAATAAAATCAACTCCTTGATTGAGCATGTTGAGTATATCGTTTTCGTTATTTACAGTCCACACATTTACTGTAACACCCTTCTCGCGAGCCTCTTTTATCCAGCCCGGGTTGTTGGTGTATTTGCTGTAATGGTAGTCTATGCCCGTGAGTCCATACTCCAAGGCTTGCGTGGGGCTTATATCGCCACTAAGGTAAGCTACTGATGCAGTGGGATTGAGTCGTACCAACTCACGGCAAATGTGTAAACTGAATGCAATATATTCAACTCGGTCATGAAGGCTGCGTTCGTCAACCATAGCGAGTATTTTGCTCACCATTTCTGTCTCAAGTTTGGGGGTAAGGTGGCTCTTTATTTCGAGAATAAGTTTAATGTTTGTGTTTGCAGCTCCGTAGTCGAGATATTCAGACAGAAGAGGGATGTGTTCGCCATTGGTCAAGAGGTGATTTTGTATTGATTCGTAGGGTGCTTGGCGCACGTCTTGAATGGTGTCTATATGAAGTTCGTGAAAGACTATCAACTCTTTGTCGGCGGTCATGTGCACGTCAAATTCCGATCCATATATGCCTATCTCTTGCGCATATTGTAGTGATGCGATTGAGTTTTGTGCTGAGCCATTCTTGTTCCAATATCCGCGGTGTGCTATCACTTGTGTAGTTTGATTGTGTATCGATGCGGTGTGTTGTCCGTAGCTCGCGGTAGCCAGTATCGCCGATATGGCAAGTATGCAGAGTTCTTTATTCATAAACTGTTCTGTGTGGTATATTATAAAACTACCCCGAGAATCAGGTATTGCATTCTCGGGATAGATGTAAGCTTAGATATTTTGTCTTATTTTTTTATTTCGTGTGATAAGATGCTATCTACTACATATACGCTGTGTCCGCGCCAAGGCAACTTTCCGTGATACTCTTTGTATTGTAGCTCTACCTTTTCGCCACCCATGCGCATGAGCTTTTGGGCCAGCTCTTTGTTCTCTATTGAGAAGGTAAAGTTGTTGGACTCAATCTTGCCTTGTCCTGCCGATGCAACACCCTCCATGATGAGTTTGCCTTCGTAGGTCTTGAAGATGTCGCCTTTGAGTACGACGTAGTTCAATACACCGCTTTTCACGCCTTCGCCAAATACCGAATAGTATTTCCAATAGACATATCCACCACTACCCAATATAAGTGTTATCAATAGTCCACAGCCTATGTTTCTCAACCATTTTACAAAGGGATTGAGGCTGCTTGGGGTAGGTGTATTGTTGGGTGTAGTGGGGGTGTTGTTAGGGTTGCTCATAACGATTATTTTTCAACGGGAATATTCTCAAGAGTGGCGCAGAGTATCTTCCAGAAGTTCTCGACCGAAGCAATGTTTACTTGCTCGTCCGGAGAGTGGGGGAACTTGATGGTAGGACCAAACGAAATCATATCCAAACCGGGATATGCAGCACCGATGATACCACACTCAAGACCGGCGTGCATCATCTTCACCTCGGCCTCAATACCCAATACTTGGGGGTATAACGGACGCATGGTGTGGAGGATGGGCGATTGCAAGTTGGGTTCCCAACCGGGATATGCACCGTCGAATATAACCTTTGCGCCGGCAAGAGAGAAGGTGCTTTCAATCTCCGATGCGAGGGTGTATTTTTGTGTTTCGCTTGAGCTGCGAGCCAATATTTTTACCTCGGCAACACCGTCGTTGGCGGTAACGATAGAGAGGTTTGACGATGTCTCTACTACTTCGGGTGCATCGGGAATCATGCGGTATACGCCGTTGTGGCATGCAACGATAGCGTTGATAAGGTCGTCTTGTGCAGGCTCGGGCATGAGTTTTTCGGGCATATCGGTCTCGGTAGCACCAAAGATGATGTTCTTCTCGATAAAGCCATACTCATGTTGCAGAGTGTGCTTGAAGTCCTCGACAAAAGAGAGGAATTTCTTGGCGCGAACGGCGGGTAATACAACTACAGCCTCGGCTTCGCGGGGAATAGCATTGCGCAATGTACCACCCGAGTATGTTGCCAAGCGTGCGCTGTGGCAGCCTACGGCAATCTTCAAGAAGCGGAACATGGCTTTGTTGGCGTTGAGGCGTTCGAGCTTGATGTCAACACCCGAGTGGCCACCCAGCAAGCCACCAATTGCCACCTTGTAGGCAACATAGTCGTTGAGTTGGGCGCTCTCATTTTCTTGATAGCGGAAGGTAGCTTCTATATCCAAGCCACCGGCGCAACTCATATACAATTCGCCGTCGGCCTCCGAGTCGGTGTTCAACAAGATTTTGCCTTTCAACACGCCTTGTTCTATGCCTTTGGCACCATACATGCCTGTCTCTTCGTCGCGAGTGATAAGGGCTTCGATGGGGCCGTGTACAATATCTTTAGATTCGAGAACAGCCAATATTGCAGCAACACCGATACCGTTGTCGGCGCCGAGGGTAGTCTCGGTAGCTTTTACCCATTCGCCATCGATGCGGGGCAAGATGGGGTCGGTCTCAAAGTTGTGGTTGGTAGCCTTGTTGGCTTGAGGTACCATGTCGTAGTGGGCTTGTAGAATAACCGGAGTGCGATTTTCCATGCCCGGTGTTGCAGGCTTGCGTATTATGACATTGTCGGCCTTGTCGCGATAGGTTTCAAGTCCGAGTTCTTTACCTGCTTCCATCAAGTAATCGGCTATCATAGCAGTGTGTCCCGAGGGGTGGGGTATGCTACATATTTTAGCAAAATATTTCCAGATAGCTTGAGGGTTGAGGTTGGTGATTTCTTGTGCCATAATCAATTCTCTTTAATGATTGTTAGTAGTATTTAGTTGTTAAGGTTGTCTTTTTCTTTGGCGCTCGCACAGGATGGCTATTGTGGTGTATATGCCCAGCAAGATGGTTACTATCATCTGTGAGCCGTGTGCTACCAATGCAAATGCTCCGGCTTGCTCTTGGGTAAATCCGTAAAACATCATGCCGAATATCACCGCTGCATGCCAGGGGCCTATACCTCCTTGTACGGGTACGGTCATGCCTATGCTACCCAATACAAACAGTACCAATGCTTGCATGATGCCTACATGACTCATCCAACTGAATGCAAATATACAAATATATAATTGTAAAAAGTAGCATCCCCATATAATAATGGTGTAAAGTAGGAATAAAAATTTTCCTCTCTTCATTGATAGTACCGAATTGAAGCCCTCGGCCATCTTGTGCAATACCTCTTGAGCCTTTTTTATGAAGCGATTGCTGCTCTTGTGCTTGAATGTGTATATAAACACGCCTGCTGCTACTATGAGGCCTATATATAACCAGGGCGACGATAGCATGCTGTAGATATTCTCTTGGGTATTGGGGTTTTGTTTCAGGAATGTGGCCATGATGCCCATTTGCGACACGAAAACAGTGCCTGCTATAATAATCGCAGTAATGCCGTCGACAACACGGTCGCTGAGCATGGAGCCAAATACGCGTGAGAAGGAGGCCTTTTCGTGGTTGGCCATATAGGTGCATCGCCACAACTCGCCAAAACGGGGCAGTACCAGGTTGAAGGCATAAGTGCCAAATATTGCGTTGCACAAGGTGCTCATCGATGGGTTGATGTCGAGTGTGCGCAGTTGCAATTGCCATCGTAGTGCACGTGCTATGTGGCTCACTACACCCACGAGCATCGAAGCGACAATAAGAAGGTAGTTCATGTCCTGCCCGAGAATGACAAGGATTTCATTCCAATTAAATTGTCGATATAGTAGCCAAAATATGCCTATGCCCAACAGCATGGGTAAAACATACTTGGTAATATGTGATAGTATTTTCTTCAAAATTCGTAAAATCCAAATTTTAATTGTAAATTTGCACAATGCAAAGATACTTCTTTTCTCGAAAATGTAAACTCTCTTGCGTATAGATTTTATAAATATCGTTAAAACACAACATAATGTCGGTACTAAAAAAATCGCAGACCGTAAAACCCAAAAAGGCGTTGGGACAACACTTTCTCAAGGATGTGAGTATAGCCCAGCGCATAGCCGATACTCTCGACGACTACAAGTCGATGCCTGTGCTGGAGATAGGCCCGGGTATGGGTATGCTCACACGTCCTTTGCTCGACAAGGGTCACGACCTTACGGTGGTAGAGCTCGATGTTGAGTCGGTAGCCTACTTGTCTATACACTTTCCCGAGTTGAAAGGGCGTATCTTGGGCGAGGACTTTTTGAAGTGCGACTTATCGAAACTCTTTCCCGAGAAGTTTTGTGTAATAGGTAATTATCCCTACAATATATCGAGCCAGATTTTCTTCCGAGTGCTCGACTATAAAGACAACATACCCTGCTGTAGCGGTATGATACAAAAAGAGGTTGCCGAGCGCTTGGCATCGCCTCCGGGTAGCAAGGCCTACGGCATATTGAGTGTGTTGCTACAGGCGTGGTATGACGTGGAGTATCTCTTTACCGTGTCGGAGCATGTGTTCGACCCGCCACCAAAGGTGAAGTCGGCCGTAATACGCATGACTCGCAACAATGTCACCTCGTTGGGATGTGACGAAGTGATGTTCAAGCGTGTGGTGAAGACGGCATTCAACCAACGTCGCAAGACCTTGCGCAACTCGTTGCGTCCCTTGATAGGCGATCGTGCAGCTCAGATGACCGACGAGGTCTTCAACCGTCGCCCCGAGCAACTGTCGGTTGCTGAGTTTATAGAGCTCACCAAGCTCATAGACGCTATACTACAGGATAAGAAATAAAGAGTAACAACAGCCTGTATAGGCATAATAAATAGGACAATGGAGCAATTTTCACAAGAATTTTACGACGAATTTCGCTCGATAATAGAAAGCAAGGATAAGGAGAAGGCATTGGAAATACTCAACGACCTTCACCCTGCCGATATTGCCGCATTATATGAAGAACTCGATATAGATGAGGCTGAGTTTGTCTATTTGTTGTTAGATGCCGATAAGGCTGCCGACGTATTGCTTGAGCTCGATGAAGAGGAGCGTCGCAAGATGCTTGAGCATCTGCCTGTAGATGTGATTGCCAAGCAGTTTATCGATCACATGGAGACCGACGATGCGGTAGATGTGATGCGTGACCTCGACGAGGACGTGCAAGAGGAGATTCTCTCGCACATTGACGACGTTGAGCAAGCGGGCGATATTGTCGACCTGTTGAAGTATGACGAAGATACTGCCGGTGGTATCATGGGTACCGAGATGGTGATAGTAAATGAGAATTGGAGTATGGCCGAGTGTGTGAAAGAGATGCGCTTGCAGGCCGAAACAATGTCGGAAATATACTATGTTTATGTCGTTGACGACGACGAGCGCCTCAAAGGTATCTTCCCGTTGAAAAAGATGATAACCAACCCCAGCGTGTCGCGCATCAAGCAGGTTATGGAGCAAGCTCCTGTGGCTGTAAAGACCGATACATCTATCGAAGAGGTAGCACAGGTGATTGAGAAGTATGACATTGTGGCTGTGCCGGTTGTCGATAGTATAGGTCGATTGGTAGGTCGCATCACAGTCGACGACGTTATGGACGAGGTGCGTGAGCAATCAGAGCGCGACTACCAGTTGGCGTCAGGTATCTCGCAAGATATTGAGAGCACCGATACCGTATTTGACCAAACCAAGGCTCGCTTGCCGTGGCTCTTGATAGGTATAGCCGGTGGTATAGCAAGTGCTACTATCTTGGGTGGTTTTGAGGGTAGCTTGGGACGCAATCCTTTGTTGGCACTCTTTATCCCACTGATTGGTGGTACGGGTGGTAATGTAGGTATACAATCGTCGGCGCTTGTTGTACAAGGCCTTGCCAATGGTACACTCGATATAAAGAATGCAGCACAACAGGTGCTCAAAGAG
The DNA here is from genome assembly GCA_017555825.1 of Bacteroidaceae bacterium. Lineage (GTDB taxonomy): Bacteria > Bacteroidota > Bacteroidia > Bacteroidales > Barnesiellaceae_A > Barnesiella_A. The sequence goes on from JAFZFQ010000025.1 coordinate 20,449, forward strand.
AGCGGTGTGGCGTTTATCAACTCTACAATCATATCGTTGCTGGTGTTGGTATACAACTTCTTCTTCTTAGATAGCTACGCGCTCACTTTTGCCGTGTCGTTGTCGTTGCTGGCAGTTGTTATTTTTGCCTCTATTTTTGGAACAATCGTTCCCCTTACGTTGGAGAAGTTCAAGATAGACCCGGCTCTTGCCACAGGTCCCTTTATTACAATTACGAGCGATATTATGGGTGTGCTCATCTATATGGGTATATGTGAGTTGCTCCTCTAAATTTTATAGAAAATGAGAAAAACTATATTGGATGCCCAGGATGTAAAGAACTTGGCTCCATGGTTCAAGAGCGATACCATTATCAAAGCATTGTTGCGATGGCTCAATGTAGAGCGTGTCAATAAATTGCATGGCGACAACATTCACATGCAAGGTGCCGACTTTACCGATGGTATATTGCGCGACTTGAATATCGACCTTGTGATAGAAGGCGAAGAGGTGTTGAAAAATCTTCCGGAAGGATCATTCGTAGCTTTGTCAAACCACCCATTCGGTGCTCTCGATGGAGTTACAATTATTTCATTATTTGCAAGATACCGACCCGAGTTTAAGGTGATGGTAAATAAAATGCTCATGATGATAAGTGCCTTGGCTCCCAACTTTATTGCGGTGCAACCACACTCCAATACCGAGGCGGCACGCAAGGCTTCGATGAATGGTATACGCGAGGCTATGCAGCATGTACGCAACAACAATCCCATCGGATTTTTCCCTGCCGGGGCGGTATCGAAGTTGAAAGGTAACCTTACTACCGAAGACCGTGAATGGCAATCGAGCATCATAAGGCTTGTCAAGCAATTTAAGAAACCCGTAGTGCCCGTATACTTTTATGGTCGTAACACACTCATGTTCTATTGCCTGCGCACGATTACCTATCTGCTCAGTTCTCTGCGTCTACCCACCGAGGTGATGAAAAAACGAGGCACAACGTTGCGTGTAGCTGTAGGTAGACCCATTATGCCCGAGGAGTATGCTCATATAGAGGATATCGAGGAGTTGGGTCGTTTCTTCAAGGCTCAGACCTACAATTTAAAGAAAGATTGATAGCATTGCTCGTTATACCATACAAAAAGAGCTACTCCGATGGCGGGTATGACTTTTAATTTTTAACTGATTGATTTTCAGTGTTAGTTTTTACGAAAATCGCTAAATCCTACATATAAGGCTACATGATGGTCGTAAATAAGCCAACTAACTACGAATGCAAAGATATATAAATCTTGCCAAAGTAAAGCACTGAAATCAAAGTTCTTCCGCTTGGAAGAATATACTGACAAAAGAGGCGTATGCGCGGTAAACATAAATCCGTACATACGCCTCTTTTTATCTTATTAATTATCATTAGTTTATATTGATTAGCACTATGGTTTCGGGTGTATAATAATCACCTCAAAAAACTAACAATATCGCCTCGAAACAGGC
>JAFZFQ010000026.1 GCA_017555825.1 Bacteroidaceae bacterium
TTGTAATGGACGACGGATGGTTTGGCGACAAATATCCTCGTGCCAAGGACAACACTTCGTTGGGCGACTGGGTAGTCGACAAGAATAAGTTACCCAATGGCATCAACTATCTGGTAGAGAAAGCCAAGGAAAATGGTATCAAATTTGGTATATGGATTGAGCCCGAGGCTACCAACAGCGTGAGCGAATTGATGGAAAAACACCCCGATTGGGCATTGCAAGTCGATGGCCGTCAGGTGTGCTATGGTCGTGGTGGTACACAAATGTTGCTCGACTTGACCAATCCCAAGGTGCAAGACTTTGTATTTGGTGTAGTCGATGACTTGCTTACACAATACCCCGATATAGCCTATATCAAGTGGGATGCCAATGTAGAGTTGTTCAACTATGGTTCTACCTACTTGCCCAAAGACAAGCAGTCGCACATCTACATCGACTATCACAAGGGTCTTGAAAATGTGCTTCAACGCATTCGTGCCAAGTATCCCGATGTAGTGTTGCAAGCCTGTGGTGGCGGTGGTGGTCGTGCCAGCTATGGTGTGATGCCATACTTCGACGAGTTCTGGGTGAGCGACAATACCGATGCCTTGCAACGCATCTACATGCAGTGGGGTACATCATATTTCTATCCCTCAATCTCTATGGCTCAACATGTGAGCGCATCACCCAACCATCAAACACACCGTGCTATGCCCTTGAAGTTCCGCTTTGATGTGGCTATGACCGGACGCCTCGGTATGGAGTTGCAACCCAAAGATATGACTGCCGAGGAGTTGGAGTTCTCAAAACGTGCCATTGCCGACTATAAGCGCATTCGTCCCATTGTTCAGTTTGGCGACCAATATCGCTTGGTGTCACCCTACGACAAGAAGGGTATAGCCTCGCTCATGTATGTTGCCGAAGATGGCTCGCAAGCTGTGTTCTTTGCCTACAAGATGGAGCACTTCACCAATATGAACGTACAACGCGTGCGCATGGATGGTCTCGATGCCAACAAGACCTATAAGATTACCGAGTTGAATGTGCCTGCCGACAAGCAACCTTGCCACCTCAATGGCAAATTGTTTACCGGACGCATGCTCATGAATACAGGCATCGAGCTGGCTCTCAATGGCGAGTATGCCAGCCGAGTACTTTTGCTCGAGGAACAATAATACTGAAAGATAATATAAAGAAGATATATTATGAAACTGAAAAATCTTTTTATCGCATTGCTTGCAACAACTACTCTTGCGGGATGTAATAAACAGGCTTCACCGGTTATCTCGGTCGATAAAATGGGTATCGAAGTTACCCCCGAGCAGAATCGTGAATATTCGTATAGCGACAAGCGTAGTGCCTACTACTACGGTCGCACACACCAACCTCACTTTGCCGAGTGGTATGCCGGTTGGAATGTAAAACAACGTCGCATTGTGAGCGACTACGACTTGTATGTCGACACAACACTTCTCTCTCGCGCCGATGCACAAGTTACCGTCTATCCTCACTATCTCAATCGTGAGTTTGACAAGGCTGTCGAGCGTTTTGCTCTCGTAGACAACCGCGCTATTCTTTCCATTGCACTCGACAACGTCAAGGGCGAAACCATAGCTATCGCTATAGATACAACACTCGTTACATTGCCCCGATATGAAGAGGGTATATTGTGGTATACGCCGCGTGAGACTCCCGATAAGTTGTTGGCTGTAGCGCCTCGTGGAGTGTGCGATGCCACATTTATACACGACCGCCTACAAGCACCTGCCATGGCGGGTGGTTTCCTTGTGGCATACGGTACAGCCGATGAGTGTCGCGAAAATATTGCAGCCTTCCGTACTGAGGGCGATGCTTGGCTCACTGCCCGTAAGGAGCGTATGGATAGCTTGGTGGTAAAATCGAACCCCATGAAGAGTAATCTCGACTCGCTCGATCGTGCTATCGCGTGGTTATTGCTTACCACCGACGAGTTGGTCACTCAGCAACAAGGTCGTGGTATTTATGCCGGCCTGCCTTGGTTCAACGAGTATTGGGGTCGTGATATGTTCATCTCTATGCCCGGTTCGACACTTATCAATGGCGAGTTTGAGGTGACTCGTGAAATTCTCTCAGACTTCTCTCGCCTGCAAGATGTAGACCCCAAGTCGCCTACGCTGGGTCGCATACCCAATCGTGCCAACGTAGATGGTATACTCTATAACACTACCGATGGTACACCGCGTTTTGTGATGCAAGTGGCCGACTATGTGCGCTACTCGGGCGATACTGCCTTTATTCGTGAGATATATCCTGCCGTGTCGCGCAGTATTACAGCCTCTATAGCTCTCTTTACCGACGAGAATGGCTACTTGTGCCATGCCGACGCCGATACCTGGATGGATGTGAAACGCAATGGTATACCCGGTTCGCCTCGTGGCAATCGTGCCAATGATATACAGGCTTTGTGGTACAATCAGCTTATCGATGGTGCCTATATGGCTCGATTTATGGGATATGACTTGGTGGCTCTTGAGTGGGAGACTCGCGCGCAAATTTTGCGTGAAAACTTTTCAAAGGACTATTGCGATACGGTAAATAATCTTGTTATCGACCACCTCAATGCCGACGGTACACGCGATATGCAAATGCGCCCCAATCAACTCTATACGTTTGAACTTATAGATAATGCACCTTTCTGTCGCGAGGTTACTCGTCGTGTGTGGGAGGAGTTGGTATATCCTTGGGGTGTAGGTTCGCTGAGCCAGTTGGACGACGATTTCCACCCCCAACACGAGAATTGGCACTACTATCACAAGGACGATGCCTACCACAATGGTACAGTGTGGTTGTGGAACAATGGTCATGCCATGCAACGCATGATAGAGATGGGTCAGCCCGATATTGCTTGGCAACTCTTCTCAAACATGAATCGTCAAGCGCTTGCCGAGGGTGCTGTGGGTAGCCTCAGCGAGAATGCCGATGCGCATCCCCGCGAGGGTGCCGTTTGGGCCAACCGTTCGGGCACATTCTTGCAAGCATGGAGCAATGCCGAGCAATTGCGCGTGTGGTACCAATACTTCTTGGGTATACGTCCCGATATGGTCAATCGTACCATTGTGCTCAATCCCCAACTCCCCTCGGCTATTACATCTATTACCTATAGCGAGCGCGTGGGTCAAGGCGATATTATAGGTACATACGAGCGCACCGACAGCGATGTTACCTATGGCTATGTATTGCGCAACGAAGAGGCTACATTGCGTATCTCTATACCCACCTACGCACCTTTCGATGTGGCTGTTGCTGCCGGTGATATGGTGCTTGTCAATGTGAAAGATGATGTGCTCACACTCAAAGTGCGCAATGCCGATGGCTCACAACGCGAGGAGGTAACTTACAAGCCGGATGCCGCGTTGCAACAACTTGCTGCCGACAATGATGCCTTCTTTGCCGGAACACAATTTTGCCAACCCATACATCGCGACAACCTCAAGGCATTTGCTACCTATTACGAGGAGGCACTTACTTATTAATAACTTATTAATAAAGTTGCAATGTTTTTTGTAAATTATTTGTTTCTGTTGTTTGATTTGTTAAATTTGCAGTAAATTATAGTTTAATCTTATAAATTAATTTAGTCATGAAAAAGACAAGTGCTTTATTTATTGCCTTGATAGCTATGTCAATGGTATTTGTATCGTGTGTAAGTGATGAACCTCGTGGTGGTAAAAGCTACGAAGATTATGTGGAGTTTCTGCTTGGTTTGCCTGTTGGTGAATCGGAGGATGGCAATAAATTGTATTTGAAGCAAGTAGATTATTTAGAAGATATGAATGGGTTTGAGGTAGTAACAGTACTTACCTTGACTTTCAAAAATGATATCTGCGAAAAAGCCATCTGTGACTATGTCTATCCTTCTGAATCCTTAGCAAAGATAGCTTATGAAATGTGGTTGCTAAGTTGGGAGGAAATGTCAGATGTGGATAATACCTCGGCTTCTTATGAGAAATGTTTATTTACAATTGATTTCTCAAAGACTCCCGGTTTGTTTGTAGGTTTGACACGTGAAGAGATTCGCAATTCACAAGGTATATTATAAGCATAACATAACGTAATAGAATAGTAATTATCCGTCATTTTGTTGGGCTTGTCAAGCCGACAGAATGGCGGATGTTTTTATCCGATTTGTTTCTATATATACTCTCTGATGCTAAAATTCCTTTATCCTATTGTGTTTTGTTGTGATAAATCCTATCTTTGCGAAGTTAAAAATTTTATATCATGAAACGCATTATTTTATCATTCTTCCTGTTATTATCAGTCTATTGTGTTGCTTGTTCTAATAAGGCCGAGGCTACAACTCAAGCCGATGGTTATCCCCAATCGGAGTGGGATGTTGCAACTGCTATACTCATGCACACACCCGGCCAAGAACTCTTTGATGGTGTAATCCACCCCTCTGCAGGCTTGTTTGAGGACTATTTCGACGTAGATAAAGCGGCTGCCGAGCACCGTGGTTACATCCAAGCTCTCGAAAAAAATGGCGTCAAAGTATACACCGTAGAACAATTGCTCAATGAGGCTCCTATCGAGAAGTTGCGTGTGCATGCCATGAATGCGCTTACCTACGATGTGAGCAACATGCCCGAGGCCAACGTGGTAGAGAATAACAAATACCGCCTTGAGGTTATCAATAAAATGTCGCGTGCCGACTTGATTCGTTGCATCTTGTTGCAACCCACTGTTACGCTCTATTCGACCGACAACAATACCGGTGTAGAGGCTGTATATACCCACCATCCCTTGATGAACCTATATTTCACCCGCGACCAAAGTGTAACAACTCCTCGCGGTCACATTATCTGCCAAATGAACTCTACCCAACGTGCTCCCGAGACCTCTATTATCTCTATTTGCTACGAGCAATTGGGCGTGAAACCCATCCTTCGCATCGTAAACGAAGGTCGTCTTGAGGGTGGCGACTACATCCCTGCAGGTGAGGTATCGTTTATCGGTTGCGGTATGCGCACCAATATCGAGGCTATCCAACAAATCATGGATGCCGATGCCTTTGGCCACGATACAGTAGCCGTGGTAAACGACCACAAATGGTGGCAAATGCAGATGCACCTCGATACATACTTCAACATCATCGACAAGGATTTGTGTACATTGGTAGAGAGCCGTCTCTATGCCAAAGAGGGCGACCCCGAATGGGTAACTGTAGACCTCTACACTCGTGCTCCCGGTGAGAAGGAATATACGCTCACTCAACAAGATGTACCCTTTGTACAATACCTCAAAGATAGTGGCTACACAATCATTCCCATCAAGGAGGAAGATGAATTGCACTATGCCAACAACTACTTGGCTATCGCCCCTCGTCACATCATGGCAGTTGCGGGTCAATCACAAGAGTTGCAAGATAACTTTGCTCGTCATGGTGTAAAGGTCGAGTGGATACCTCTCGAAAGCCTCATCGATGGCTACGGCGCTGCTCACTGCATGACTCAAGTATTGAGCCGTATTGTGGTTAAATAATCCAACTGTAGCATATATCAATTCCGCAAGGATATATGTTTCTATTCCACAAGAATACATTACTATTATTGGTACTTGTTTGGCTATTGCCCCTATCGGCAATGGCCGAACGTCCTTTTATGAAGGAGGGTGGTGTTGCCTCATTAGAATTGCAAGGGGGCAATAGCGCTGTGTGGGGATGGTATGGAGCAGTGGGGGTAGATGCCCAATATTCGCTACCTCAATACTTTGCAGTGCGAGCCGGTGTACAATATAATATTACCAATAGCTTGGTCGCCGATGCAAGACCCGCTTTTATCTATCATTTCCCATCGGGTCGTTTTCATGTCGAGACATTGTGTCTTCCGACAATTCACAAACAACATCGGGCAATATACCTATGGAAGAGGTGCTTGCACTTGTCGATATGTTTGAGAAGTATCAAGTGACGCTTGTGCTTCAAGGGCACGATCATTACCGAGAAGATATCTATGTAGGTAGCGTGCGCTATACCATTGTTGGTGCTATTTCCGACAACCATACCGACACTCCTGCCGAGTTTCTTCGTATCGATGTATCACACAAAGGTATAGAGTATGAGTGGTATCTTATTGATTAGCCGTAGCCGATTGTGACAATTCCCTTACTTTCTCTATAAGCGCACGGGGTATATGGCAGTATCCTTGCGGATTCTTGTCCAAATAGTCTTGATGATACTCTTCGGCAGGGTAGAAGTTGCGCAAGGGCTCTACCTCTACAGCCAAGGGTTCGGTGTGTTGAGCCGCCACCTTGTTGTATATAGCCTCTATCGTAGGTAGGTCGTTGTCGCATGTATAGTATATGCCCGTGCGATAGCGTGTGCCACAGTCGCCACCTTGGCGGTTGAGCGAGGTGGGGTCTATCGAGTAGAAGTATAGTTCGAGAATTGTTGCAAGGCTCACTTGCTTCTCGTCATAGGCTATGCGCACGGTCTCGGCATAGCCCGTGCGGTCGGTATATACCTCTTCGTAAGTGGGGTCGGGGGTAGTGCCGTTGGCATATCCTACCTCTGTTTGGGTTACGCCTTCTATCTGCTTTATATAGTGCTCGGTGCCCCAAAAGCAGCCACCGGCCAAGTATATCTCTTTCATTGTATAGTGAGTATTATAGGTTAAACATTTGGGCAACGCGCATGGCTGTTTGTCGCACGTTTTCATAGGCCACCTCTCGTTTCATGGCCTCTTCAAGCGGTAGGTCATCAGGTGCTATGGGCAGTATGGCAGCAAAGCCACTGTTGCGCAGGGCGTCGCACCATGCTACACGGCCACCTATGGCCACTACCGGTATGTTGTGTTGCTGAGCCGCGCGTAGCACTCCGCTGGGAGCTTTGCCCATCACGGTTTGGTAGTCTATGCACCCTTCTCCCGTTACGACGAGTGTACTATCGGCTATCAGGTGGTCGAACGCCATCGCATCGAGCACCATCTCTATGCCCGGTACGAGTTGTGCTCCCAGCAAGGCTTTGAAGCCGCCACCCAATCCACCGGCAGCCCCTGCGCCCGGCAGTGTGGCTATGTTGTTTCCGTTATATTGCTCTATTACATGGGCATAGTTGCGCAAGCCGTTGTCGAGTTGCACCACCATCTGTGCGTCAGCTCCCTTTTGCGGGGCAAAGATATAGGCTGCACCCTGCTCGCCATAGAGCGGATTGGTTACATCGCATGCCACCTTTATGTGGCACTCGCGCAGGGCCGCATGCACATGGGTGTCGTCTATAGAGGCCACGAGCGATAGCATTTCGCCTGTGCCGGGTAGTATGTTGCCCTGCTTGTCAAGGAAGCGATAACCTAAAGCCGACAGCATACCCATACCGCCATCGTTGGTAGCGCTGCCACCTATACCTATGAGGAAGTTACGGCAACCGCGCTCTATTGCGTGCAGTATCATTTGGCCCGTACCGTAGGTCGATGTCTTGAGCGGGTTGCGCTCGGTCGGTGCAAGCAACGGCAGTCCGCTCGCCTTGGCCATCTCTATTACAGCCGTCTTGCCACCATCTACGATGCCATATCGAGCCGTGATAGGTCGCCCCAGCGGGTCGCCCACCACCGCATCTACATACTCGCCATGCCGAGCCTCCACCAATGCCTCGGTAGTACCCTCGCCACCATCGGCTATTATCACACGTTGCACCTCGCACCCGGGCGCACACGAGTGCAATCCCGACGCAAAAGCATCGGCTACCTCGCCCGACGTGAGCGAACCCTTGAACGAATCAAATGCCAATGTAACTTTCATAATATAGTGCTATATGACCATGCGTAAAAGTACAAAGTTACAACCAATATTGCAAGAGGTTGTGTGATAAAGAGAAATAAATTCTTAACGCTGGAGGCATCGTTCAGGCATCGTTGTAACCCCTTCCCACTGCGTGGACTTCCCCTATCTCGTATACACTCGCAGGGGCAGAAAAGTATACCACCGCCTACCGTGCCCTTCGCCCGTAAGGGCGTTTTCTCCCTCTGCCGAGTATAACGAGGATAGGGGGAGTGGCTGTAAGCCGAGGCGGTTAGAAAAATCCTCGCATATATATGCGCACGTAGGGGCGTACCAACGGTACTGCCACGTATTCCTCGTTCTGGTGTATGTTTCCCGTCTTGCAGACGATTGTGATAGGTGTTGGCACTCCACCCCGAACTTCAGCGCGTTGCTCCTCGTTCGGGGTTAACCTATTTGTGGGCTTTCAGCCACAAACAAGTCTTACAGACACCTATAATGGTAAGCTGCGTCATGGTGTCTTTTCTTGATTGTCTGAAAGACATCTTTGCACACGTTACCCTTGCGTATACCATCCGGACGTACCGTTGGTACGTCCCTACCTTCGCCCTGGCGGGCGGGCTTGTTCCTACAACTTGGCTGTGGTATATAACAACACAGGCTATGCCTTGTGGGCACAGCCTGCTATGTGTAGCTATGATGCTACGGGGTTGATTATTTCTTCAACTCTTGAGCCAAACGCTCGGTGAGCATGGGGACAATCTTGTTTACATCACCCACGATACCAAGGTCTGATACTTGGAAGATGGGGGCAAACTTGTCCTTGTTGATGGCGATGATGAAGTCCGACTCTTCCATACCGGCCAAGTGTTGGATAGCACCTGAGATACCGAGAGCGAAGTAGAGGTTGGGACGTACGGTCTTACCTGTTTGACCTACTTGACGGTCGTGGGGCATGATACCGGCATCGACCATGGCGCGTGAAGTAGATACCTCGGCGTCGAGTACGCCGGCGAGCTCTTGGAGCTTGTCGAAGTTCTCTTTGTTGCCTACACCGCGACCACCCGATACGAGAATCTTAGCCTCTGTGATGTCCACTTTGCCTTTGTCCTCTTTTACGGTCTCGATGAGACGTACTTTGAACTTAGACTCGTCCAACTTGGGCTCGAAGTTGATAACTTCGCCTTGACGAGTGGGGTCGGCCTCTCTCTTTTGCATCACACCGGGGCGTACAGTAGACATTTGGGGGCGATGTGTAGAGTTGACGATGGTAGCCATGAGGTTACCACCGAAAGCGGGACGTGTTGACCACAACTCACGATCTTCCGAGATTTCGAGTTTTGTACAGTCGGCTGTAAGACCTGTAGTGATGCGAGCAGCCAAGCGGGGACCCAAGTCGCGACCGATGGTAGTAGCGCCGAGCAACAAGATGCTGGGTTTGTACTCTTCGATAACTTGAGTGATAACTTGTACGTATTGCTCAGTGAGGTAGTCTTTGAGTTGAGCGTGGTCGGCGCAGATAACTTGGTCGGCACCGTGCTCGATGAGAGTTTGGCAGCTATCGGCAATTTGATAGCCGGGGAAGAGAGCTACCACCTTCTCGCCAAGGGCATCTGCGAGGTCGCGAGCTTTGCCCAAGAGTTCGAAAGCGACAGGCTGAATAACACCATCTCTTTGCTCAACAAAGACATATACGTGTTTGTATGCTGATTTATCCATTTCGTTTTAAGTTTTAGGTGTTAGATAATAAATTTCTCTTTGAGTTTAGAAACGATGATACCAACAGCCTCTTCAGCGTCTACCTCAAATACCTCGCCGGCTTGTTTCAAGCCCTTAGCAAAAGACTTTTGTACCTTTGTGGGCGAACCTTTGAGACCCAATTTAGACTCCTCAACGTCGATAGAGTCGGCTGTCCAGATTTCAACTTCACGGTTGTAGGCATTAACGATACCCGATACCGACATGTAGCGAGCCTTATTGGCGCTGGCGAGTACGGTGAGCACGCAAGGGGTGTCGGCTTCCAACATTTGGTAGCCTTCTTCTGTCTCTTTCTTAACGATAACGGTGTTTTCGTTCTTAACGTTGAGATCGACAACATAAGATACTTGAGGCAAGCCCAAGTGCTCGGCCATCTCGGGACCTACTTGTGCAGTGTCGCCGTCGATAGCTTGACGACCGGCAAATACGATGTCATACTCCATAGTCTTGAGCGCACCTGCCAAGGCGTTTGAAGTAGCCAAAGTATCGGCACCGGCAAAACGACGGTCGGTGAGGAGAATTGCGCGGTCGGCACCCATAGCGAAGGCCTCACGCAAGATGAGGTCGGCTTGGGGAGGACCCATGGTGATAACTGTAACGTGTGCACCATATTGATCTTTGAGACGGAGTGCCATTTCGAGCGCACCCTTGTCATCGGGGTTCATGATGCTGGGAACGCCATCACGAATAAGAGTACCGGTTACGGGATTGATTTTAATCTCGGTCGTATCGGGCACTTGCTTTATACATACTACGATTTTCATATATCTGTTCCTCCCTCTTATTTATACAAGTTAGCGGCAATCACCATGCGTTGTACCTCTGATGTGCCTTCGTAAATTTCTGTAATCTTAGCATCACGCATCATTCTCTCTACGGGATATTCGCGTGTGTAACCATAACCACCGTGGAATTGTACAGCCTTGGTAGTTACCTCCATAGCAGTCTCGGCAGCAAACAACTTGGCCATGGCAGCATCGGGTGAGTAGGGCACACCGCTGTCTTTCTTGAAGGCAGCCGAACGTACCAACAAACGAGCAGCCTCTACCTTAGTCTTGAGGTCGGCCATTTGGAATTGTGTGTTTTGGAATTGGCCGATAGCCTTGCCAAATTGCTTACGCTCTTTGGTGTACTTAACAGTCTCGTCCAAAGCGGCTTGAGCGATACCGAGAGCTTGAGCGGCGATACCGATACGACCACCGTCGAGGGTCTTCATAGCGATGGGGAAACCACCACCGATTTTGCCCAAGAGGTTGCCTTTGGGTATGCGGCAGTTGTTGAAGATAAGCTCGGCAGTAGCTGAGCCACGGATACCCATCTTCAACTCTTTCTTACCAATCTCGAAACCGGGAGTACCAGCCTCAACGATGAAAGCCGAGATACCTTTGGTCTTCAACGACTTGTCGGTCATTGCGATAACGATATAAACGTGTGCGGGACCTGCGTTGGTGATGAAGATTTTGTTACCATTGAGTACCCACTCCTCGCCATCGAGTACAGCAGTAGTTTGTTGGCCTGCAGCGTCTGTACCGGCATTGGGCTCAGTAAGACCGAAAGCACCAATCCACTCGCCCGAAGCAAGTTTGGGAAGGTATTTCATCTTTTGCTCTTCAGTACCGTGTTCCATGATAGGAGCTACACAGAGCGAAGTGTGTGCTGACACTACTACACCGGTAGTAGCACAAGCTCTTGAGAGCTCTTCTACGGCGATAGAGTACATGAGGTTGTCGCCACCTGCACCACCATATTGAGTGGGTACGGGAATACCGAAAATGCCCAGCTCGGCCATTTTCTTCACTGTCTCTGCGGGAAATCTCTCTTGCTCGTCGATTTCGGCAGCAAGGGGTTTTACCTCTTTCTCGGCAAATTCACGAATCATTTGCCTAAACAGTTCTTGTGTTTTTGTTAGATTAAAATTCATGATCTATTGTGTTATACTATTAGTACTTATAAAATCCTTCTCCTGTTTTTCTACCCAACAAGTTGGCTCTTACCATCTTACGGAGTAGGGGGTGGGGACGATACTTGTCGTCGCCATACTCTTGGTGCAATACTTCCATGATAGCCAAGCACACATCGAGACCAATCAAGTCGCCCAATGCCAAGGGACCCATGGGGTGGTTGGCACCGAGTTTCATAGCCTCGTCGATTTCGTCGCGAGTAGCTACACCGTCGGCCAAGATACCGATACCCTCGTTTACGAGAGGGATGAGGATGCGGTTTACAACGAAACCGGGAGCTTCGTTTACCATTACGGGCACTTTGCCTATAGACTTGGCAAGGTCAGAAATCATTGTGCATACCTCGTCGCTGGTCTTTTGGCCCTTGATGAGCTCAACCAACTTCATAACAGGTGCAGGGTTGAAGAAGTGCATACCTATTACTTTGTCGGGGCGAGTTGTAGCCGCTGCAATCTCTGTGATAGAGAGTGAAGATGTATTTGAAGCGAGTACAGCCTCGGGCTTGCATATCTCGTCGAGCATCTTGAAGAGCTCTTTTTTCAACTCCATAGTCTCAACTGCTGCCTCAATAACGAGGTCGGCGTCGGCACACTTGGCATAGTCGGTAGTAGGAGTGATGTTGGCAAGAGTAGTGTCCATATACTCTTGGCTCACTTTGCCCTTCTCTACGAGCTTGGCCAATGATTTGCTGATGCGAGCCAATGCCTTTTCGTTGCTGGCCTCGCTACGGCTCTTCATTACTACAGGAAGACCTGCTTGTGCAAATGATTGTACGATTCCGGAACCCATTGTACCGGTTCCAATAACGCAAATTTTCATATTACGGTATGTGTATTAAAAAGGTTAATTTATTCGTTTTTGAACTCGGCTGCACGTTTACCCAAGAATGCTGCCATACCCTCTTTTTGGTCGGCTGTGGCAAAGCATTGCGAGAAGTAGCGGTTTTCAAGCTCTATTGCTTCGTTGGCAGTGAGGTCGTAGTTCTCGTTGATGCACTTCTTGGCCAATTTCACAGCAATGGGTGCGCTGGTGAGTATGCTCTCGGCCATCTTTATTACAGTGTCCATGAGCTCCTCGGGAGCAACAACCTTGTTTACAAGACCCACGCGCAATGCCTCGTCGGCCATGATGTGATTGCCTGTGTAGATGAGTTCCTTGGCAATGCCTTGACCTACCAACTTGCTCAAGCGATATGTGCCCGAGAAGCCGGGGATGATACCCAAGTTGACCTCGGGTTGGCCAAAACGAGCCTTGGCCGAAGCTACGCGAATGTCGCAAGCCATAGCCAACTCGCAACCACCACCCAATGCAAAACCATTGACTGCAGCGATAACGGGTATCTCCAAGTCTTCGATTTTCTTGAATACCATAGCGCCATAACGACCAAACTCGTAGCCCTCCTCGGCGTTGAGGTTGCTCATTTGAGCAATGTCGGCACCGGCAACAAATGACTTACCCTCGCCTGTGATGATGAGCACGCGAGTAGCGCGAGTGTCTACCGAGTCGATAAAGGCGTTAAGCTCGCCAAGTATAGTGCTATTGAGCGCATTGAGCGTAGCGGGCGAAGAGATGGTGAGTACACCTATCCCTTCGCGGCTATTGTCATATTTCAGAAATTGATACTCCATAGTTGCTTATTGTTTCATGGGCATGAGCTCGGGTGAAATAATGAGCGTAGCGCCTGTAGCCTCTTGTACTTGCTCTACGGTAAATTCGGGGTGAATTTCGCGCAAAACGATACCTTCGGGGGTAATATCCATAACACCCATTTCGGTGATAATCATATTTACCTGTCCGGCAGCAGTGAGGGGCAAGTTGCATTTTTTGAGAATCTTGTGGTTGCCCTTGGCTGTGTGCTCCATAGTGAGGATAACCTTGCGTGCACCTACCAAGAGGTCCATTGCGCCACCCATACCGGGAGTCTTTTTGCCGGGGATATTCCAGTTGGCCAAGTCGCCTTTTTCGTCTACCTCAAGAGCACCCAAGAATGTAACATCTACGTGACCACCTCTGATGAGGGCAAATGAGTCGCAAGAGCTGCACGACCATGCACCGGGAATGGCAGTAACGTAGCCACCGCCCGAGTTTACAAAGTCTTTGTTCTCCTCACCATCTTTGGGTGTGGGGCCCATACCGATGAGGCCGTTCTCCGATTGGAGAATTACCGATACACCTTCGGGAAGGAAATCGGGTATCAAAGTGGGAAGACCGATACCAAGATTTACAACATCACCATCTTTTAATTCGAGAGCTGCACGGCGTGCAATCACTTCTCTAACTTGATTTTTATCCATAGCGATATTATATGTTTTTTATTTTGCGTTTCTGTTTACAAATTCTTGTGCTACAAACGATATTACATCGTCGGCGTATGTGTTGGCGCCGAAACCGGCATCGTAACCCAACTCTTTGGCCAACTCGTGCGAGATGCGAGGACCACCGCACACTACAATCATCTTGTCGCGAAGACCTTCGGCTTCCATCAACTCGATGAGGTTGGTGAGATTTTGGATGTGTACGTCTTTTTGTGTTACGGTTTGCGATACGAGAATAGCGTCGGCATTGAGTTCGATAGCCTTGGCCAAGAACTCTTCGTTGGGTACTTGGCTACCGAGGTTGTATGCTTCAACCATTTCGTAGCGCTCAAGACCGTAGTGGCCGGCATAACCCTTCATGTTCATGATGGCGTCGATACCCACAGTGTGAGCGTCGGTACCTGTACTTGCACCCACCACGATGAGCTTGCGACCGATATTCTCTTTGATGTAATCGTCGCACTCGTGCATATCCATAGTGTTGCTTTCAACTTTGGGCACATAGATGTTTGAGTAATCTACTGTGTGAGTGAGGTTGCCATAGCAGTTGAAGAATGTAAAACCGGGAGTGAGCTCTTGAGCAAAGGCTACCAACGGATTTTCAAATCCCATTTTCTTCATAAGAAGTTTGGCTGCCTCTTCGGCCTCAGCACCATTGGGTACGGGGAGGGTAAAGCTTACTTGTACTTTACCATCGTTCATTGTATCGCCATAAGGCTTTACTTTTGTCAAGTCTAATGTCTGGTCAAAGTCTTTTGCCGACATTGAATATAGTCCACCTGCCATGATTATTTCTTTCCTTTCATTATGTTAATAAATGGGTTCATGTAGTGAGCACCTTGCTCTACTACACCGTCAAGACCTTTACCACCTACGCGGCTTCTCTTGACATCGCCAAAGATACCTTTTTCGAGGGCATTGAAGAGACCCTCTGATGTGAGTTGTTCGAGCAATTCGATCGACTTGTCGAGAACTTCTTGAGCTCTTCTTCTCACGATACCACCCTCTTTAAACTCCATTTCGTCGCCGATGCTCTTCATGTTGTTGAAGATGTACTTGGCATTCTCGATAGAGAGGAAGCGGTCGGACATGAAGGGTGTGTGTATCGCCTCGGTAGGCATACCCAAGAGTTGCAAGCCTTGGTTGGTCCAGATACCAATCATATTGAAGAGACAGTCTTGCAAGTGACCGCGGAAGATGTTGCCTGTCATGAATTTTGTGGGAGGCATATATTTGAGAGGAGCGTTGGGGAAAATTTCACGCGCCATTTGTGCTTGTGCAAGCTCATACAAGAAACCGTTTTCGAGCATGGGATCCATCTCAAATGCGTGTCCAAGACCCATTTGCTCTTCGGGAAGACCAGCCAGCAGAGCGAGTTGCTCGTTGATGAGGTCCGAAGCCAATACGGTGTGTGCAGCCTCAACAGCGTCGGCAGTGGTGAGGTAGTTGTCCTCGCCAGTGTTGATGATAACACCTGCAAATCCGTTGATAATGCGCGACATATATTGGTCGATGAGTGTACGTTGCATGTTGATATCGCGGAACAAGATACCATAGAGAGCATCGTTCAACATCACGTCGAGACCCTCAAATGCGCCCATGATGGCAATCTCGGGCATACACAAACCTGAGCAGTAGTTACATACGCGGATGTAGCGACCCAACTCTTCGCCTACGCGGTCCATAGCCTCGCGCATGATCTTGAAGTTGGCTTGTGTAGCGTATGTACCACCGAAACCTTCGGTAGTTACACCGTAGGGAACGTAGTCGAGAAGGCTTTGACCTGTTGTGCGGATAACGGCAATGATGTCGGCACCTTGACGAGCAGCAGCCTCGGCTTGTACGGTATCTTCGTAGATATTACCGGTAGCTACAATTACATAGAGGTAGGGTTTGGGACCCTCGCCTATGGTGTTTAAGTAGTTTTCGCGTCTTTGACGGCGTGCACGTATCTTGGCAATACTCTCGTCAATAACGGGTTGCAATACTTTCTCAATTTCGGCTTGGGGAGCTATCTCTATCTTGGTCAAGTCCAATGCGCCAGTGGCTACACGCTCGGCTACTTCTTGAGGTGAAAGGCCTGTATTTACCATAGCGTTGGCGAGATAGAACAATACACCTTCTCCCAATACACCTTTTTGTTTCAAGTCGTCTACAATAACGTTGGGAAGGGGAACTTGATTTTCATCAACTCCGTCAATACCCATAAGTCTACACAATGTACGCTCTACGGCTACTGTTGTTTTAGACTCCACGAACGATTGAACCTCATTGGCAATATCTTTTGCCAATAATTTAGCGCGTTCAACCTTCTTAAAATCTAGTCCTAATTTACTTTGCATATTATTGTTTGTTAGTTGTTTAAATTCTTTTTTGTATATGCTATCCATTGCGGGTCTATACCGAGGCTCTCGGCTATGGCAATGGCTTCGTGAGGTACCTCGCCACAGTGTGTTTCCTCAAGTGTATAGTCCATTTTTCCATCTTTCAAGCCTTTCACTCGGTAACGTTTTACCGATTGGTTCTCAATGTTATAGTGTGTAGTGACTATAAATGCACCATTGTTATTGCCTATAACTTCGAGCAAACCCTCGACCAATGCTGTACCCTCAACGGGGTTGGTAGTACGTGCCGGTTCGTCAATAAGGGCGAGTATCTTGTGTCCGGCTCTTATCTTCTTTATCACGGAGTCTATAGCCAATATCTCTCCGGCAAATGAAGATACACCTTTCACTATGCTTTGCTCGTCGCCAATGCACAATGCAATCTCCTCTACAGGTTCTATTGTGCACGATTGAGCTGCAACGCCAAATCCATATTGAGCCAGGAGTTGATTGAGTGCCAACGACTTTAGCACTACGCTCTTACCACCCATATTGGCACCAATGATTGTTACCGGTGTGTGCTCAAATGTAATGTCTACCGGCATAAAGTCCTTGCCTTGCTCGGCAAGATGTGCTTTTACTGCCGGATGAAACATATTATTATATAATGTGTATTCGCCCATGGCAATATTGGGGAAACACAGATTCATCGTCTTTATTTGTTCGGCCTTTGCAATGAGTATATCCAAGAAGGCCATGTTGTTGAGAGTTGTAGTCAACTCTACAGTGTGGGCTCGCAATTGTTGCGATAGGTTTTCTCGCACCTTCAACTCCAAGTCGGCGTGAAGTTGGAGCAGGGTGGCGAGTGCTTGTCTCTCCTCGTCGCTTGCATTGTCGCCCTGTGCCTGCATAGCTTTCATCTGCTTGCGCACCTCACGGAGCTCGTCGCTATATGAGTCGTATACATAGAACGATGGAATGTTGAGGCCGTCGGGGTCTAATATCTCTACTACCTTGTTGAGTTGCGGTAGTTCTACAGCGTTGATGCCGAGTTCTATGAGCAATTGACGAGTTTGCAGCGATAATAGCGCCAGGTGTTTTATCTCAAACAACTCTATGTCGTCGAGAGTAGTGCCGTCGTTGAGTCGGCTCAAGGTGTTGTGTATGTCCTTGAGGCTCATGAGCTTGTGCGCTATCTTTGAGCACTCTTTGCTGTATATGTCATTGAGTCGGTCGTAGTATGCGTCTATCTCGCTCTTTGTGGTCATCATGTCGCTTGCGAGTAGCATCTTACGGCCACACGACGACATTATGCACAATGAGTCGTACATAAAACGCAATCCACAATCTATTTCCAACGCCGACTTAAATGTCATATTCGTTTTTTACTATATCATAAACGGGTAGCTTTATTGCATCCCGGAGTTTGCTACACAATGTATCGCTATCCAAAACATATCCGTTTGGAGCGGTAGGGTTGACGCATACGGCAATGAGTTTGCTCTTCTGCAACACCCTTATTTTTCCACCTCTTGCACAGAAGGTTCTGTAAGTTGTCTCGTTTACAAAAACCTTTGTAAAGTCTTTTACCACCAAGGTTACGTTTTTTATGTTTTTTGACTCGGCAATGAGGTTGAGCAGCTTGTCGGTCAACGCACCTACGGTGTATATTATCTTCATGCCTTTGGTTATATCTACCTTGATGGTGTTTATAGCCAGTGCCGAAGTTATTTTAAAGTCAACAAGGTTGCCCTCGTTGTCTACTCCCCACACGCCACTCTCTATGTCGCATAGGGTGTCGCGACTCTCGTCTTCGAGTTTATCGAGTCCTATCATCTCCACCACAAACTTGGTCTTCTGTACCAGAGTGTTGATATTTGACGATAGGGCAGCTCCGGTAGATAGTATCATAGCCTTGCTTATGGCAGGCGATGCCGAGCTGAGTCGCGATATAGCACCATCGATAATGGTGAGTCCTATATCAAATTTTTTCATGCCCTCGACCCATCTGCGCAGAGATACTCCCGACGATGGACCCGATATGAGGGCTTTGCCTCCTATCACTACCTTGGCGGTAACAATGCGTCCCAAGGAGCTACGCTCGTTGGTTATCTCGACCAATTCGCTCACCAATCGGCGCTCGCGGTAGTGTGCCTCGGCGGTAGATAGATACATGCCCTGACGCAAGTATATCTCGGGCTTGTGAGTGGCAGTTACTTGGTCTTTGTTCTCGCCATCTATTCCTATCGAGGTTACCGCTACGCTCTTTTCGTGTAGCGGCAACCTGCGTAGGATATAGTTCAGACACTCGGTTTTGCCCACGTTCTTCTCCAAGCCCACAATCGATAGGCTGTCGTATTTGAGAATTTCGCTTATAAAGGGCATGACCTCGTGTTGGTAAGATTATTCTTTGTGAGCTCTCTCTTTGCGGCTGAGGTGTGCGGGCTCGATAGTCATCTCTTTGCCTTGCAACAACGAAGAAACACCCTCGGTATTTTGTACCTTGGTCTCTTGGCAATACTTGCAGTTGCATTCGTTCTTGTAGTCGGTAGGCTCGGTATAAGTAGTGATTACACCCTCGAAGTTACGGAGAACTACGCGACCGGGCGATTGAGATACAACGTATTGAGGCATAACGGGAGTCTTACCACCACCACCGGGTGCGTCAACCACAAATGTGGGAACAGCATAACCCGATGTGTGACCACGAAGACCCTCAATGATTTCGAGACCCTTAGATACGGGTGTTCTGAAGTGCTCGATACCCATAGACAAGTCGCATTGATAGATGTAGTAGGGACGTACTCTCATCTTCACCAACTCGTGCATGAGTTTCTTCATTGTGTTTACACAGTCGTTTACACCTCTCAACAACACAGTTTGGTTACCCAAGGGTATACCTGCGTTGGCCAATTTGGCACATGCCTCGGTAGCCTCTTTAGTTACCTCTTGAGGGTGGTTGAAGTGAGTGTTCAACCATACGGGGTGATATTTCTTGAGCATGTTTACCAAGCTGTCGGTAATACGTTGAGGACATACAACGGGAGTTCTTGAGCCCAAGCGTACGATTTCAACGTGAGGTATTTGACGGAGGCGTGAGATGATATACTCCAAGCGCTCGTCGCTTACCATAAGAGCATCGCCACCCGAGAGGAGTACGTCGCGTACTTGGGGAGTCTTGGCAATATATTCGATAGCACGGTCGATGCGGTCTACTGCACTCTCAGCATCTTTTTGACCTGCAAAACGTCTTCTTGTACAGTGACGGCAGTACATAGAGCACATGTCGGTGATGAGAAGCAACACGCGATCGGGGTAACGGTGAGTGAGACCGGGAACGGGCGAGTCTTCATCCTCGTGGAGGGGGTCAAGAAGGTCGGCGGGCGATTGGTAGGTCTCTTTGGCAGTGGGTACTGCTTGTTTTCTCACAGGACAATCGGGGTTGTTGGGGTCAATCAAACTTATGTAATAAGGAGTGATGGCCATTCTCAATGTTTGAAGAGTTTTCTTTACACCCTCTTCCTCTTCGGGAGTGAGAGTTACATATTTCTTCAAGTCCTCAAGTGTCTCAATTCTATTTTTTACTTGCCATTTCCAGTCGTTCCATTGCTCGTCGGTAACGTTGGGAAACAGTTCGTATCTTCTCGATTCTGTCATAGCGTTGATGTGTTTTTGACGAATTTTATGGTGTTTTTTTTAACTTTCAGTATTTCAATGTTATAGCTTGTTTTGCTCGGTGGGCATATACATTTATATAATGTGTCTACAAGAAACACAATAGCCGGCAGTGGTATTACCCCTGCCGGTTTCATGACTATTGTGCTTTATGAATGTACATGCTTGTGAGTGCAAACGTATTAAGCGTACAACTCAGTAAATACTTTTCTCAACTCTTCACACTCACGGAGTTCTTGGAGTGTGATTTCGGCGTGACCCTTGGTATAGCCATTACCCATAATCATGGTAACGTCGCTACCTACACCCTCGGCACCGAGAGCAGCCTTAGTGAAGCTTGTTGCCATTGAGAAGAAGTATACGATACCTGTGTTCTTGGTACAGAGAATAGAAGTCATCTCGGTAGCCTCGATGTTCACGTTGTTGATAGTGATGTCACACATTTCGCCCTTAGTGAGCTCTTCGATTTTGTTGAGTACAGCTACAGAGTCGGTAGCGTCGGCCGAGAATACGATGTCGCAGAAACCAAGTTTTTGCAAGCGCTCGGTACTCTTTTGGCTGTGGCAAAGACCGATAACCTTACCTGTTACGCCGGCACGTTTTTTAGCCTCGTAGCAGCAGAGCATACCCGATTTACCACCTGCACCGATGATGAGCACTGTGTCGCCGGGTTTCACGAGCTTGGCAGTTTGTGCGGGAGCACCTGCAACGTCGAGAGCCGACAAAGCGAGTTTCTCGGGGAGGTCGGCGGGAATCTTAGCGTAGATACCGCTCTCGAAGAGGATAGCTTTACCTTTGATGTCAACTTGGTCTACATCGGGACGTACCTCAAGAATCTCATCGATACGCAAGGGAGTGAGTGAGAGAGATACCAAAGTAGCGATTTTGTCGCCCACTTTGAGGTCGATTTTATCGGCGAGAGCGTCACCGATTTTCTCTACTGTACCGAGCAACATACCACCCGAACCGGTCCAGGGGTTACGGTGTTTACCTTGTGTCTCAACAATCCATTTCATTGTCTCTTTGATCTTCTCGATGTCACCGTCACATCTTCTTGAGATTTCGGTGAATGAAGCAGAGTCGATATTGAGTGTTTGTACATCGATGAGAATCTCGTTGTCATAGATCTCATCCATGTTGTTGTCAAGTTTGTTGGCGGGTTGAGGAAGAACGCCTTTGGGCTCGATTACGCGGTGGATACCGTATTTGTTACCTTTTTTCATTGTCGTATGATTTATTTGTTTGTTATTATTTCGATTGTAAGATTATTTGTTGCGGGGAGGCAATGACAAGATTTCGCGAGCCTCGGCCGAAGTGGCGATTTCGCGACCCAACTCTTTGGCTATTCTCACTACCTTGGCTACCAATTCGCCATTAGACTTGGCAAGTACACCTTTTTCGAGGTTCAAGTTGTCTTCAAAACCTACACGTACGTTACCGCCCATGGCAATAGCGTGAGCTGCCATAGTGAAGGCGTGGCGACCGATACCTGTTGCAGTCCATGTTGAGCCTGCGGGGATAGAGTTTACCAACCAAGCAAGGTTTTGTACTGTGGCGGGAGTACAGCCGGGAACACCCAATACGAAGTTGAATTGCATGGGAGCACCGGGCACTTGACCCTTTTGAGCCATCTTCAACACTGTGTCGAGGTGACCCATCTCGAAGCACTCATACTCGGGCTTGATGTTGTTTTCGAGCATTCTCTTGCCGAAGTCGCGCATCATGGGCATGGTGTTTTCAAACACTTCGTCGCCAAAGTTGCAAGTACCGCAGTCGAGTGTTGCCATCTCGGGGAACAACTCGGTGGGTTGCAAGCGCTCCTCGGCGCTCATACCTACTGCACCACCTGTCGAGGGGATGATGATAACATCGGGGCATACCTCGTAGATAGCGTCGATGCACTCTTTGAAGCGTGCTTTGCTTTGTGTGGGTGTGCCGTCGTCTTCGCGTACGTGCAAGTGAACGATTGCTGCACCGGCATCAACGGCCGACTTGGCTTCGCGCACAATCTCTTCTACAGTATAGGGTACTGCGGGATTTTGTTCTTTGGTTACTTCTGCACCGCAAATGGCGGCTGTGATTATAAGTTTCTCCATATCTTGTTATCGTCTATTATTTTCTTTGACAGCTTTTGGGTGTTACGCAAGTACCGCTTGCACGGCACACTACGATGGGTTCTTCGAGTACATCACATGCCGAGGGTGAAATGTCGGGGCGGGGAACGATTACTTTGCGTGCCTCAAACACCATCTTGCGCGATGTGTTGCCTTCCGATACGATTTCGCCTTCTGCCTCGATATAGTCGCCGGCATATACGGGAGCCATAAACTCGATGTTGTCGTATGCTTTGAAGAGACCTTCGTCGCCGTCGCGTTGAATGAGAAGTTCGGTTGCTACATCACCAAAGAGTTGGAGCATGCGTGCACCGTCAACGAGGTTACCACCATAGTGAGCATCATGGCTGCTCATGCGAAGTCTGATAATAGATTTGTTTGCCATAGTATTGTGAATTATTTTTGAATTGTTTATTCTTGTTTTTGTTTCGCTTATCGCCCTACGATGTGGTCGTGTGGCGGGTTGTTATTGTTTCTTGTACAAGTAGTCGACATACACGCCCGATGTGTGGATTGTCTCGGGAGCCAATGTGCCGGTAGGTACTACCTCTACGGCCTCGGCAATTACGATGTCGGCGGCTGTGGCCATGAGGGGGTTGAAGTTTTGTGTTGTACCCTTGTAGATGAGGTTGCCGGCTTCGTCGGCGATAGATGCACCAATGATGGCTACATCGGCACCGAGGGGCTTCTCAAGGAGGTACTCTTTACCGTCTACCACTACTACCTCTTTGCCTTCGGCTATGATAGTACCCAAACCTGTTGCTGTGAGTACACCGCCCAAGCCTGCGCCTTTGGCTCTGATGCGCTCGGCCAATGTGCCTTGAGGACAGAACTCAACCTCCAACTCGCCTGCATTCATTTGGTTTGATGTCTCGGGGTTGGTACCAATGTGCGATACGTAGAGTTTCTTTACTTGACGGTTAACGATGAGCTTGCCTATTGATTGATCGGGGAAAGCTGTGTCGTTACAGATGAGTGTCAAATCTTTTACACCCTTCTCTACAAGTGCGTCAACAATTTGGGTAGGTGCGCCAACGGCCAAAAAACCGCCCACCATAAGAGTCATGCCGTCCTTAATTAGGGCAACGGCCTCTTCAAGTGTTACTTGCTTCTTCATCGAAATATATATTTTTTTAGTTTGTTTTCTATTATTGGGCAAATATAACGAAAAATATCTAAGAAACCACTGTGCGTAGTGCTTTATTTGACCTCTTTTTTAAATAATGAGTCGTTTTTTGAAAAAAGTCAAAAAATGCGGTATAAAATTTACTCTTTTCGACCTCTTTTTTGTGCATTTCGCTCTTGTTCTTGTGCCGAGCGATGGCTCTCTGAGGTTGTGTCGCAACAAAAATCGAGGCGGTGTACCACGTCCGATAGTTGTGGTGCACCGCCTTGTATAAGGGTTGTAAAAAGTGTATATTTATGCTTTTGTGGCCTTCGATTTGTATACTTTAAATCCTATTGCTGCAATTAAAATAGTCATCAATGGAGTGAGGTAGTTGAAGAAACAATAGGGCAAATATGTGATGGTGGCAACACCGAGCACGGTCGATTGTACCATACCGCACGAGTTCCAGGGTATGAGTACCGATGTGACTGTAGATGAGTCTACTACCGAACGGCTCAGTAGTCGTTGCTCCAGTCCGAGCTCATCATATACTCCCTTAAATAATCGGCTTGACAGAATGATAGAAATATACTGGTCGGAGGTGGTGGCATTGAACAAAACGCCGGCGCCTACGGTGGCTGCTACGGCCGATGTGGTGCGATGTACAAAGCGCAAGAATAGCTGTGTGAGTGAGTCGAGCATGCGACTGCCTGTCATGACACCGCCAAAGCACATGGCGCAGAGTATGAGCCATATAGTATCCATCATACCACCCATGCCTCGTGTAGCTACAAGTTCATTTACTGCGGGCACGCCGGTATCAAGACTTGCCGAGCCGTAGCATGCCGTGAAGACACCTCGCAGGGCGGGCCAGAAACCCTCAGCACCGGCTTCTCCGGCTATGACAGAGAGTAGTTGGGGTTGTGCTATCATCAAGGCTATTACAGCAAAGAGCGATGCCATAAAGAGGGTAATGAGTGCTGGGAGTCGTAAGTATATCATTATACCGGTGAGTAGGGGTACAATGAGCAACCACGGCGAGATGTTGAATGTCGATTGCAGCGCGTTGCTATAAATGTCGGTGTCGTTGGTCATGCCCGATGTGTGGTTGAGGCTGGCTACGAGGAAAATAATGAGCGTTATTCCCATGGTGGGGAAGGTGGTATAACTCATGTATTTGATGTGCTCAAACAGCGGAACTTCGGTGGTTGATGTGGCGAGCACATTGGTGTCTGATAGGGGTGAGAATTTGTCGCCAAAGTAGGCTCCGGAGATTACGGCTCCTGCTATCCAACCCTCTGAAAATCCGAGTGCATGGCCTATGCCCATCAGGGCAACTCCGATGGTTGCAATGGTGGTCCATGAGCTACCTGTCATGAGCGATACTACACTACAGATGATGCAACTTGCGCACAAGAACCACGAGGGGTGGAGGATGTCCAATCCGTAGCAAATGAGTGTGGGTACAACACCGCTCAGCATCCAAGTGCCGGTAATGGCACCAATCATAAGCAGGATGATAATGGCTATGGCCGACGACTTGATGTTGGCAATGATGCCCTCCTCAAGTACCTCCCAGGGCGTTTTACATACGAGGGTCGATAGGGCTACACATACGGCTGTCGAGGCCAAGAGTGCAATTTGAATACCTCCGCCCAGTGCGTCGGTTCCGTAGGCTTTGAGTACAAGAATGAGTAATAGTCCAAGAAATAATAGGGGAATGAGCGATATCCATAGTGCCGGTATTTTTACCGTGGAATCGTTGCTGTGTGTGTTCATTGTATTATTGTTAAGGTTTGGTTGTGCTTTAAGCGCTTGCAAAGATAGCGAAAGGTGTGTAAAGTAAAAACAACTTCTTACGATTTTTTTTAAACCTAAAGCAAATACTTTTGCCTGTAACATAGGGTGGTAATGAAACAAGAGGAGAGAAATCGGCTCGATTCTCTCCTCTATGTCTTTGGCTTTTTTTTGAGCTGTGCTCTATATCGCCACCTTGTATGCTGTATTTTCTACCATTACAACGTATATACCGGGCTCGAAGCTGTATTGTGCAAGCTGTGCCACTGTAGTGCGCTGTACGAGTGCGCCGTTGGTGGCATATACTGCAACTGTAGCCTCGGGTGTGGCGCCCTCTATGCCGAGGTGGCCATTGCCGGCTATTACGCGCACATCGCTATCGTTGTCGATGTTGGTAAGAGCCGAGGGATTTATCTCCATAAAGGCTTGCCAGTGTTCGGCCGCTTTGTAGGCGTCGATGCTCTCGTCGGGCACGGCAAGGGTGGCATGCTCGTACACTACGTCGGCAAATGTGCTTTGACAAATGGCGGGCGGTGTCATGGCATTGACCGTAATTTGTCGTATGCGGTTGCAGCCCAAGAAGGCATTTTCGCCTATCTCCTCAAGTCGGTAGCCGAGGCTGAGACGGCTTATTTGCGGGCATGCAAAGAAAGCCTTCTCGCCTATGCGTTTTACATTGGCGGGGAGAACGGTAGAGCGGTGCTTGATGCACGATGCAAAGGCGTAGTCGCCTATCTCGCTTATGCAAGTAGCATTTTCGTCTATTGTCAAGTTCTTGCAGGCCTCAAATGCGTGGCTGCCTATCTTCAAGTTCTTGCCGGCAAACTCTACTGTCTTCAGTGCCGAGCAACGCATGAAGGCGCGTTCGCCCACCACCTCGAGGTTGCTGTTCATCTTCAAGGTAGTGAGGTTGGTACAGTTGAAGAATGCACCCAAACCCAACTCCTTGAGGCTCTCGGGTAGTGTTATCGAGGTGAGGCCTTTGCAGTCGAAGAAGGCAAAGTCGCGAATAACCTCGACGTTCTTCAAGTCGATGGCTGTCAAGGCATCGCACTCAACAAAGGCATTGTCGCCTATCTCGGTCACGGTAGCGGGTAGGGTGATGCTACCGCCGATAGTGGACATTGCGGCTATAAGTAGGGTCTTGTCCTTGTTGTAGATAATGTTCTTCTCGCTACAGTATTGGGCATTGCCGGTATCTACGGTCAGCGATGTGAGTCCGCCACACAGCATAAATGCCTTGCTACCGATACTTGCTACCGATGCAGGGAGGTTGATGGTTTTGAGTGTTACGCAGTGGTAGAACGCCAATTCGCCTATCGATGTAACTGCCTCGGGGAGTGTTATCTCTTTCAAGCGAGAGCAGTCGTAGAATGCCTTACGACCTATTGCTGTGATGCTTTCGGGCAGGGTCACGTTGGTGAGACGGTCGCACTCGGTAAAGGCGTTTTCGCCTATAGCGGTAACGTTGTAGGTAGTGCCCTCGTAGGCTACCGTTTGGGGGATGGTTATGCGGCCTTTGTAAGTGCCGTTTACGCTATTCTCGGCGTTGATGTCGTGTGTTACCTCGACACTGTTGTCGGATAGTATGTTGTAGAATATATCATCTACGCAGAAGTCGTATGCCCATGCACCAAGGCATACCATGCACGATACTATGCTCAATATGATTTTTTTCATAATCTTTGTTCTGTTATGCCTGTTATTCGGTTATAAGATTTTTCTCTATCCAAGCCTTCAGTGTGGCCAAGAACTCGTCGTGGTAGTCAAAGTCGTTGTATCCCCAGCCGTGGCCTCCCGAGGGGAATATGTGCAACTCGGCGGGCACGTTGTGGTCTATACAGGCCTTGTAGTAGAGTATGCTATTGTCTACAGGTACAGCCCAGTCGTCGTCGCTCAGTGCTATGTAGGCCATCGGGGTGTTGTCTTTTACTTGTAGTTCGTTGGAGTATTGATACACCTTTTGCTCATTGGCAGTGTTGCCCAATAGATTGGTTTTAGACTGTGCGTGCGTGAGCTCGTCATTCATCGAGATAACGGGGTAGAGCAATATCTGGAATGCGGGGCGAGTGTCGGGGCTGAAGGCTGTAGCGTGGGTCGATGCCAAGTGTCCTCCGGCCGACGAGCCCATTACACCTATCTTATCGGGGTCTATGCGCCAGTCGCTTGCTTTGGCTTTGGCGGCACGCATAAATCGCTCGCAGCTCTCCAGCGGAGCGGTACAGTTGCCATAGGGGAGTTGGTAGCTCACTACAAACACGGTAATGCCCAGGTCGTTGTAGAACGAGGCAAAGTCCGATCCTTCGTAGGTCATACCTTTCCACTCGTATGCGCCACCGGGGTATATCATTACCGACCAGCCGTTGGGGCGACGAGGACTATACATCTCTACATACAAGTTGTTGGCTATGTAGCTCTGATTGACGCTGTTGCCGTCGAGGTCGAGATAGACCACACTACTTGCCGGCAGGCACACAGCCATGAGGGCAAGAAATAGTAATGCAAACTTTTTCATTTTTTGGGTGATTTGATTGTCCTTAAAAATTATACCTAATATAGTGCAAAGGTAGCAACTATCGCCTGTATATCAAAGTAGTTGCTATTGGTTTTTCATTTTATCGCACAATAGGGTTACTGTTTTATTATATTTTAGAGCACGAGTTGCCCTAAAAAAAGAGACTGTATTGCTCTGTCGTGAGCCCTACAGTCTCTGTATAAAGTACAACCTGTTGTGGTCTTATTTCTTGAGGAAACAAGTCTTCAGTACGATGCTGCTACCATCTATTTTGCAATCTACCTCTTCGGGATTTTCGGTGAGGCGGATGCTTTTCACTTTGGTACCACGTTTTATTACCATCGACGAGCCTTTTACTTTCAAGTCCTTAATCACAGTTACGGCATCGCCGTCAAAGAGTTCGGCACCGTTGCTATCGCGAGCTACATCGTTGCCCTCTTCGGCCTCATCGCCAGGGGTAAACTCGTGTGCACAGTCGGGGCAAACATAGAGAGAGCCATCGAAATAGGTGTTTTCGCCACCACACTTGGGGCATTTGGGTATGTCTGTCATGTCGTTATGATTTTTTTTAATTCCATGCAAAGGTACAGCAAACCGCCGAGATATGCAACCATTGGCTTGAAATTATAAAGAAGAGTGTTTTTTCGGTCTGTTTACATAGTATATTGGAGGTAAACCACAAATGTTTTCAGCACTCGCTTTGAAAAATAATGAAGCCTGGCTTCTTATTTCTCGCTCGTTTGTCTATCTTTGCGATAAGAAAAAAATGTACCTATGGAACAACACGATTTTGAACTTATACTTATCAATATAGCAGGTGAAGACCGTCCGGGTCTTACCGCCGAGCTTACCGAGATTCTTGGCCGACACGATGCGGCTATCCTCGATATCGGTCAGGCCGATATTCATCATACACTGTCGCTGGGTATCTTGTTTAAGACTACAAGTGAGAAGAGTGGTACGATCATGAAGGAGTTGCTATTCAAGGCCAGCGAGATGAATGTGTCGATACGCTTCTCGCCTATCTCGGCCGACGACTATGACAAGTGGGTAGCACGTCAGGGCAAGCATCGCTGGATTATTACTATACTTGGTCGTCGCACAACCGCCAAGCAGATTGCTGCCGTGACCAAGGTGGTGGCCGACCAAAAACTCAACATCGATGCTATACAACGCCTCACGGGTCGTATGCCCTTGCACGAGGGCGAGGAGGCCAAGAGCAAGTCTTGTATAGAATTCTCGGTGCGTGGCACGCCCATCGACAAGGAGCAGATGCAAAAGGACTTGATGGAACTTGCCTCGTCGCTCGACTTTGATGTCTCGATGCAAGAGGATACAATATACCGCCGCAGTCGTCGTCTCATCTGCTTCGATATGGACTCTACGCTCATTGAGACCGAGGTAATAGACGAGTTGGCTATAAAGGCCGGTGTGGGCGATGAGGTGAAGGCTATAACCGAGGCAGCTATGCGTGGTGAGATAGACTTCCGCGAGAGTTTCGAGCAACGTGTGGCATTGCTCAAGGGTCTCGATGTGAGTGTGATGCGCGAGATAGCCGAGAACTTGCCTATGTCGGAGGGTATAGAGCGACTGATGACTGTGCTCAAACGCACCGGCTACAAGATTGCCATCCTATCGGGTGGATTTACCTACTTTGGCAACTACCTGAAGCAAAAGTTTGGTATAGACTATGTGTATGCCAACGAGCTGGAGGTGGAAGATGGCAAGCTCACCGGTCGATATGTGGGCGATATAGTAGATGGCAAGCGCAAGGCCGAACTCCTGCGCCTCATAGCACAAGTGGAAAATGTAAATATCATGCAGACCATTGCCGTGGGCGATGGTGCCAACGACCTACCCATGCTGGCTACTGCCGGACTTGGTATTGCATACCACGCCAAGCCCAAAGTAAAGGCCGACGCCAAGCAAAGCATTTCGACAATAGGTATAGACGGCGTGCTATACTTTATGGGATTTAAAGACTCGTATATATCCGACAACCATCCCGAATATTGATAACCTCCCTATTGTAGATACAATACAACCGAGCGACTGTGTCGAGCATCCAAGACACAGTCGCTCGTGTTTCTTTACAACATCGACTTAATGACTAAAATACCGGTTACTTTAAATAGTATGTGAAAAAATAGTGCTTAATATGTTTGTTTGTACTACCTATTTCACTATCTTTGTCGCATTCAACAAAGATAGGACTTGAGTTGAGGAAGACTCTGCCAAGTGTCATCTTTACAATAATAACAACACACAAAGGGGTGCTGCTAACGTGCGGCTGAGATTATACCCTAAGAACCTGATGCGGGTAATGCCGCCGTAGGAATTGGTAGTCATTGTTATATCCATATTTTTTCGGCTCTTTTCGTATTTTGTGTTCTCGGGCGTATAAAGTAGGCTTGAGCCATTTGTTGCATCCTTTTGGCAAAAAAACGATGCAACATGAAACGTTATCCTACAACACTCATCATTGCCGGCTCCGATAGTAGCGGAGGGGCCGGTATCCAGGCCGACATCAAGACTTGCTCGTCCTTAGGCGTATTTGCAACGACAGCTATTACTGCCATCACAGCACAAAACACCCAAGGTGTGCGCAGTATTCAAGCTGTAGATGCTACAATCGTGCGAGAGCAGATTGAGGCCGTATTGGACGACTTTGTGGTCGACAGTATCAAAATAGGTATGCTATGCAACGCATCTATAGCCAATACGGTGGCCGATGTCCTTGAGCACACATCAATCCCCATTATTTTAGACCCGGTTATGATTTCTACATCGGGACACAAACTTCTTGGCAAAGATGCCATCGATGTGATTACCAATAGACTTATTCCTATGGCAGAGTTGGTCACACCCAATATTGCCGAGGCGTGTGTGCTGTCGAAAACAGGTATAAATGAGCCGTTGCAAATTATAGACATAGCCCATACTATACTAAGCCTTGGTTGCAATGCGGTGCTGATGAAAGGGGGACACCTTCCGTGCAAAGAGGCCTGTGACATACTCGTTACCCGCCAGGGGATAGATACCTTCACGCGACCATTTATCACCACGCGCAACACTCATGGCACCGGTTGCACACTCTCTACTGCCATAGCCTCATTCCGCGCCCGAGGGCATGCATTACAGTCGGCAGTAGAATACTCCAAGGAGTATGTGCACAGTGCCATTGTGCATGGAGCCGATGTTTGTGCGGGTAAGGGGTATGGAGCACTCAATCATGCACACAATCCGCAATCACTCGTACCTATAGAATATCAACTTCTTTAGCTATAATACTATGAAAATACTACTTAACAACAAGGAGGTATCGTTACCTCAAGGGAGTACACTGCACGAACTTCTATTGCAAGAAAACATCACATTGCTCAACGTTGCAGTAGCGGTAAATAACACACTTGTACTGCGCGATAAATGGGCAACAACCATGCTCAACGAGGGTGACAATGTCGTGGCAATAACAGCGGCATACGGAGGATGAACTATGAAAAAACTTATAGTCATAACACATCCCGAACTATTGCCTCATGAGCCTCAACTGCTTACCACGGCATTGGATGCCGGTATCGATTATCTGCACATACGCAAGCCGCTTGCCACAACAGTGCAGATAGCCGAGCTTTTGCTATCCTTACCACAGCAATATTTGTCCCGAATAGTATTGCATGATGCCCATGTACTTGCGCAGGATTATGCTATAGGCGGGCTGCACCTCAATAGCCGATACCCCGAGGCTCCGCACTGGTGGCGGGGTGGAGTGAGCCGTTCATGTCATTCGTTTGAGGAAATACAACAATATAAAGAGGGTTGTAATTATCTACTGCTCAGTCCTATATACGATAGTCTTTCAAAGGTGGGATATATTGCCAATTTCACACACGAAGAGCTTATTGCGGCTTCTCATAATGGCATAATAGACGACTCTGTGATAGCGATGGGTGGTATAACAAAAGAGAATCTTTTACCTGCGCTTGCCTACGGCTTTGGCGGAGTGGCCATCTTGGGTTGCGTGTGGTGTAACCCCTCGCGCAAACACATTATAACTACCATTAAAAACATAAAATCACAATTGCAATGCTACAATTTATAACACACCGCACAGCGCAAAATGACTATGTGGACGGTGCAATAGCTGCGCTCAATGGCGGTTGTAAGTGGATACAACTGCGCATGAAAGGTGCTACGAAGAGCGAAATCATCGCTGCTGTAGAAATACTACGACCCCTGTGCAAAAAAGAGGGTGCAATATTGATACTTGACGACCATGTGGAGCTGACCGCGCAACTCGATATAGATGGTGTGCACTTGGGCAAAAACGATATGCCCGTAGGTGAAGCAAGAGCCATCCTCGGCGAGAAATATATTATCGGTGGCACTGCCAACTCTTTCGACGATATAAAAAACCTTGTATCGCAAGGTGTCGACTACATAGGTTTAGGCCCATTTAAATACACCGAAACAAAACAAAATCTCAGCTCTATTATAGGCTTAGAGGGCTATCTAAACATTCTATCGCAATGTCGCACTATAGGTATTACCACACCTATAGTGGCTATTGGTGGTATAGAAATAGGCGATATTGAGCCCATTATGCACACCGGTGTTTCGGGTATTGCTATATCGGGAGCAATTCTTTGTAGCAACAATCCGACCCAATCAACAAGCCATATCATTACAACACTTAATAACTTATAAAATGAAAGATCAACTCATTATTGGCGGTCGAGAATTTAGCTCTCGACTATTCTTAGGAACTGGAAAATTCAGTTCAAACACTCTGATGCAACAAGCAATCGAGGCATCGGGTACCGAAATGGTAACGATGGCCATGAAGCGCATAGATATGAGCAATGCGCAAGACGATATGTTGACGCATATCAAGCTCGACAACATACAATTACTGCCCAATACCTCGGGCGTGCGCAACGCCCAAGAAGCTATATTGGCTGCTCAAATGGCACGTGAGTGTTTCGGAACAAATTTCATCAAACTCGAAATTCATCCCGACCCCAAATATCTCTTGCCCGACGCCACAGAAACCTTACGCGCAACCGAGCAGTTGGTAAAACTTGGCTTCGTTGTATTGCCATACATACCTGCCGACCCCGTATTGTGTAAGCGACTCGAAGATGTGGGTAGTGCCGCCGTTATGCCTTTGGGAGCACCCATCGGCACAAACAAAGGATTGCTTACTCGCGATTTTTTGCAAATAATCATAGAGCAAAGCAATGTGCCTGTGATAGTAGATGCCGGTATAGGAGCACCCTCGCACGCTGCTGAAGCAATGGAAATGGGTGCAGATGCCGTGTTGGTAAACACTGCTATCGCTGTTGCCCACGACCCGGTGCAGATGGCGCAAGCATTTAGCCACGCTGTGATAGCCGGTCGCATGGCCTACAAAGCCGGATTGGGTGCACAATCGCTTCACGCCGAAGCGAGCAGCCCTTTGACATCTTTTCTTGATATATGACCTTGTAATAAATGTATAATAACATGTTTTCCGAAGAGATAAAACAATACAATTGGGGCGATATAACACGTCGCATTGCGTCAAAAACTGCAGCCGATGTAGAGATAGCGCTGTCTAAAAAGCAGTGTAATATAGACGATTTTATGGCTCTCATATCACCTGCCGCCAAACCCTATCTTGAGACAATGGCGCAGTTGAGTCGCCGATATACTCAAGAGCGATTTGGCAAGGTTATTTCTATGTATATACCACTATACATTACCAATTCGTGTACCAACCATTGTGTTTACTGTGGATTTAATCACAACAACCCCATTCCTCGCACCATTCTCAATAGTAGCGAGATAGAGCAAGAGTGCCAAGCAATAAAGAGGCTTGCACCCTTTGAGAACCTACTGATTGTAACCGGCGAAAACCCGCGCGATGCCGGCGTGGAGTATATCGAGCGTGCATTGCAAACGGCGCGCCCCCACTTTAGCAATCTGTCGATAGAGGTGATGCCTCTCAAGAGCGAAGATTATTATCGCCTCACGCAATCGGGGTTGAATGGGGTAGTTTGTTTCCAGGAAACCTACAATCGCGACCGCTATAAGGTGTATCATCCTCGGGGAATGAAGTCGAACTACGAGTGGCGGCTCAACGGATATGACCGCATGGGTGCTGCCGGAGTACACAAAATAGGTATGGGGGTACTCATTGGTCTCGAAGATTGGCGCACCGATGTTACCTTCATGGCCATGCACATGCAATATCTGCGCAGGCATTATTGGCAAACACGCTTCAGCGTCAATTTTCCTCGCCTGCGCCCAAGTGCCGGAGGTTTTCAGCCCAATGTCATTATGGACGACCGCGAGCTGGCGCAATTGACCTTTGCTTTTCGCATATTCGACCACGATGTCGATATATCGGTGTCGACTCGCGAGGCGCCACATTTCCGCGATAACATAGCCACATTGGGCGCCACATCGATGAGTGCCGGTAGCAAAACCGAGCCGGGCGGATACTACACCTATCCGCAAGCATTGGAGCAATTTTCAGTAAGCGACGAACGCACTCCGCTCGAGGTTGAGGCTGCCATAAAACGCGCCGGATATGAAGTAGTATGGAAAGATTGGGATAAAATTTTTGACTGACATGTACCAACGATTTTCGCGACATATCGTGCTACCCGAAATAGGTGTTGCCGGACAAGAGAGATTGTACAATGCGAGTGTGCTTATCGTAGGAGTAGGGGGCTTGGGTTCGCCCGTAGCCCTCTACCTTGCATCGTGTGGAGTGGGGCGACTGGGCATCATAGACCATGACGTTGTATCGCTAAGCAATCTACAGCGCCAAATACTCTATAAAGAGTGCGAAGTGGGATTAAAAAAGAGTTGCTGTGCGAGCATTCGTTTGCAAGAAATATCGAGTCAAGTGATTATAGAACAATATAATGAGGTGCTAAGTGAAGAAAATGCTTGCCATCTTGTCGCACAGTACGATTTGGTAGTAGATTGTAGCGATAATGCCGCAACAAGATACCTCATAGATGAGACCTGTGCCCAACAGACTAAGCCCTTTGTATATGGAGCAATTGGTGAGTATTGCGGCCAGGTGTCGGTGTTCGATTCAAGGCAAAATTGGCGGTATATCGATCTCTTCCCCGACCGCTTGGCAACCTCAAAAACCTCTCCTGCCACACAGGGCGTAATAGGGTCTCTGCCCGGTATCATAGGCTCAATACAGGCCACAGAGGTTATCAAAATCATCACTCAATTGGGCGAGCCATTGGTAAAGAAACTCTTTACACTCGACATCCGCACAATGGAGTCGCATACGTTTAAATTTTTATAAATTTATGCTCATGAACACAAATAATCTTTCAGATAGTTTAAATAATAAAAAAAAGCACATAATCACACCTTTAATTGTCTGTTTTTTTGTAACTTTGCAACCCTATTATGCAAACAACTGCCGAAATACAACAAGTAAAGCAACGATTTGGGATTATTGGTGATACTCCCGAGTTGATACAAGCCATATCGCGTGCCGTGCAAATAGCGCCTATCGACGATGTGGACGTACTTATTACGGGCGAGAGTGGTGCCGGTAAAGAGTTTTTTCCGCAGATTATTCATGCCTATAGCCTGCGCAAACATAATAAATACATAGCCGTAAACTGTGGTGCAATACCCGAAGGTACTATTGACTCGGAGCTTTTTGGTCACGAGAAGGGAGCCTTTACCGGTGCGGTTTCTTCTCGCAAAGGTTACTTTGAGGAGGCCGATGGTGGCACAATTTTTCTCGATGAAGTAGGAGAGTTGCCGCTTACAACCCAAGCCCGCCTATTGCGCGTATTGGAGAGTGGCGAGTTTATCCGCGTAGGCTCATCGACCGTATACAAAACCAATGCTCGCGTAGTCGCAGCTACCAACCTCGACATGCTCAAGGCTATATCCGAAGGCCGTTTCCGCGAGGATTTGTACTATCGTCTCAACACCATTCACATCGAGGTGCCTCCATTGCGTGAACGCCCCAACGACATCGTTTTGTTATTCCGCAAGTTTGCATCGGAATTTGCCGAGCGCTACCGCATGCCGGCTATTCGACTCACCGACGATGCCCGCCATGTGCTCACTTCATACCGTTGGCCCGGCAACGTGCGACAACTCAAGAATATAGCTCGTCAAGTCTCTATATACGAGACCTCGCGCGAGGTAAATGGCGAAATGCTCGTTAAGTATCTGCCACAGTACACCGTGGGCAATCTGCCGGCATTGCGTCAACAACCCTCATCGGGCGACACACAAGGTGGCAATCAGCTCTTTGACAACGAGCGCAAGATGATATACGAGGCTATCATCAAGATGCAAAAAGAGATAAAAGACCTACGAGATATTGTAAACGGATTATTGGCCGAGAAAGAGACTCATGTGGTAGAGCAAATGCCTCGCATGATAGCACATCCCACCGGTACAACTACGCACATATCCTACCCGCACACCCACCAAGCCATTATCGAGGAGACACCCATATACAACGAGATAGAGGGTGAGGTAATCATGGCGGGAGACTACGATGAGCAACCTACATCGCTCGAAGATACCGAGCGCGAAACCATTCGTCGTGCATTGATACGCAACAATGGCAAGCGTAAAAAGACTGCCTTGGAGTTGCAAATATCCGAGAGAACACTCTATCGCAAAATCAAAGAATATAACCTCGAATAGCGATGAAAAAACTATTGGCTCTACTATTGATAATGCTCACATCTTGTACCATATCGTACAAGTTCAATGGCGCATCTATCAACTACAACCTGATAAAGACTATCTCTATTTCCGACTTCCCTATACGAGCAGCATTGGTATACCCACCTCTTGAAGAGACATTTACCAACATGCTCAAAGACTCGTATACACGCCAGACACAGCTACAAATGGTAGATGTAAATGGCGACCTTCAAATCGAGGGCGAGATAACAGGATACAACATCACACCGCAAGCAGTAGGTACCGATGCATACGCAACCATGACTCGCCTCACAATTACGGTAAAGGTATCTTTTGTCAACAACAAAGAGTCGCAGTACGACTTCGAGAATCGTACATTCTCGGCTTATCAAGACTTCAGCAGCGATCGCATGCTCACCGATGTGCAAGATGAACTTATTACGGTTATTTGCGAGGAGCTTGTCGACCTTATTTTCAACGCAACAGTTGCCAATTGGTAGGAGGGTAGAGTAATGGGTATTCAATCGCTTACAGAATCGTTGCAAAACGGCACAGCAATAGACCGCGCTCGGCTCGACGAGTGGCGCAGGCTCTACCCATACTTCTCGTTACCTCTCATGATGTATACTCGACAACATCACGCCGAAGACAAGCAGGCGCTGGCCTTGAGTACTATATACTCCACCGATATCGAAGAGTGGGCTACGCAATTGGGTATACGCCCCGATTACAGCCATCTCTTCCCATCAACAAACGAAAAGGAGGTCATAACTACCGATACTACCATCGATATTTTCTTGCAAACATACGGCAAAGATACCGTATACGAAACCGAACTTTCGCTACCTGCACCCATCGAGATAAAGCAACATGAAGAGTCGACAACCGGCGAGATGGGCTCACAATCGCCATTGCTCACCATCCCGGCCTACGACTATATGAGCCAACTCGAATCTATGCCCGATGCCGAAGATGCAACATTGATGCAAGGCAACGACCTACTCGATAAGTTCTTGCAAGCCGATGCTGCAGGTGAACAACTCTTTTCGCGAGCCGAATTTAACCCCACGACAGAGACTATTGTTGCAACTGCCGAAAGCGATACAAAAGAGGGTAGTGACACGCTTTTCAGCGAGAGTTTGGCCAAAATTTACATCCAACAGCGTCGATATGCTAAGGCTTTGGAAATTATTCGCAAATTAAACTTGAATAATCCAGAAAAAAATATTTACTTTGCAGACCAAATTAGATTTTTAGAAAAATTGATTATTAACATCAAAAACTAATAGATAAAAATGTCTACATTACTTACCGTTTTAATTCTTATCGCATCGGTATTGATGATAGGAATTGTGCTTATTCAAAAGTCTAAAGGTGGTGGCTTGGCTTCCAACTTTGCAAGTTCAAACCAAATCATGGGTGTGCGCAAAACAACCGACGTTGTAGAGAAAACAACTTGGACAATTGCCGTTATCATCATGGTATTGTGTATTGCAACTGTTGCTTTCATGCCCAAGGCTCAAGTTCAAACTTCGGTAGTAGAAAATAACACTAAAGAAGTTCCCACTGCCAATTTCGAGACTGAGGCTCTCCCCGTTGAAGAAGCTCCCGTAGCTGAAACTCCCGAAAATTAATAAGCATTTTCAAAATCATACTTGAGAGGGTGTCTCAAAACGAGACATCCTCTATTTTGTCCCCCAAAAAACATAAAACAAAGCCCTGACTTTCACAAGCCGGGGCTTTGTTATATCACAAAAAAATATTATCTTTGTGATAAACAACAAATTAAATGTCTACAA
>JAFZFQ010000027.1 GCA_017555825.1 Bacteroidaceae bacterium
GGCAGGTGTTGTAAAGCGTACTTCTGTTACAGGACCCCACTCATCATTGATGTTTTTGGCAGCGGCAATGGCTACACACTCTGTATTGGGATCGATTTGAAAATCGGTAGTTACCTCTTCATAGAAGAACCAATTTGCCATAGGCATGGGAGGCTCTGAGCAAAGGTCGGCCTTGAGTGCCTCTGCTTGAGAATCGTAGTCGCTCGCAATATATACACTAAAACGATATGCTGACGATTGGTCGTTGGGTGTAAATGTCATAAATTGGCTGGGAAGCATATCACCCCACCAGTCGGCCAATTCATATTTACCCACTGTAATATTTACACTTGCTTCACCTTCGCCACCCAATGCAAGTGTGCTAAGTGTGTACACTTGATAATCGGCCATTGTACCTGCAGCGTCCCATGCTTGTACAAACACCTCATACTCTGTATTGGGTTGCATGCCGGTCCATGTAAATTGATCTTCTTCTGTATAACTTACACCCCACATAGCAATCATTTCACCAAAGTTGCTAAAACCAAACATGGGTGCAAACATTTCGTATTGCGATTGCATCTCACCTACAGCACCTGCTACAACAGAGTATTTGGCAACATCGGCATTGGGTGTAAACTTAACTGTAAACTCATACTTTTGAACATCAACAACTTCAATTGCAACCTCGGGATTACCAACAAGAGGTATAGAAGGTGTTGTAAACTCTGCTTTACGCACATCGCATACTGTACCATACGAGTCATAGCCTACAGTTACAAGAGTATACGCTGTATTGGGCTCCAACTCGGCTCCCGACATGGATGCTTGCTCGAAGTCTTGCCAATACATACTTGTTGTCTCACCGTCGAGCTTGCTTGCCAATGCATCATCAGATGCCGAAGAAATAGCTACTGAAGGATAGCAACCAAGTTTGAACGCTTGACAAGATTGTGTACGCATGATTTTTACAGTTACAGTTTCGAGAGTTACATCCAAAATTTCTATATCGGCAGCAACTTCACCCTCTACTGTTCTAAACTCCATATAGTCAACTTTGTCAACTACATAGCTCTTATAGTATCCCGACTTTTCAATAATCAAGATGCGGTTGGGATCGATATCTTGTGCAAATACACTAAAGCACAATATGGTAGATAATAAGGTTAAGAAAAACTTTTTCATAATTTCACAAATTTAATGGTTTCTGATTGGATATTGATAACATAAACACCTGCGGGCAAATGCGACACATCGATAGACTCGCCTTGCCATGTGGCCACTCGCAACACATGCATGCCGGTTACAGAATAGAGATTCATCTCGCTTCCATACAGACTTTGGCCACCATTGAGCACCAAGATGTTTCTTACAGGATTGGGAGTAACTACCATTACTGCATCACGATCAACCGTCTCTACAGCAGATACCTCTCCAAAAGAAATTTTGCTCACATTTCTAAAATCGAAAGAGCCTCCGGCTTCGCCTTCACTCAGCAATACACTAAAGTTTCCTGTGCCAAATTGCACTTTACTTATCTCCGATAGGGCAAACTCTACCGGTTGTGCTTCAGTGTCGTATGAGTGAATTTTAATTGCCAAATCGGCCTTCGACAGTGTTGCCAACGACATCATCAGGGCAACAGCAATCATGGGGTAATACTTTTTTCTCATACTGATTGGTTTTATTATTCACCACAAATATAATCACATTGATAAAAAAAACAAAAATTTTCACTCTTTTTTCCAATTTCACCAAGCAACATTTACCCCCCCTATACAAAAATATGTTAAAAAGCAGAATTTCAAGCATAAACAATGGCAACATTGCACAATTTATATTTAATACATACAATATAAGGATTACCTATCACACTTGTTGCACAGTGCAATAGTGCAGAAGAAAGCAACAAACCTAAAAAACAAGAACCACACCCAAACATGCCAATTCGTTGGGTGTGGCTATATGAAACGTTGCATGCAACTATATTACACTTGCCTTACAATACAAGATAGGTTTATGTAAAAAAAGATTTTATCGGCACTTCTCTATAGAGAGACCTATATTATTGATTCCTCCAAGTTTATGCTCGCGCATGGCTTGATTTATCTTGAACACATGTGTGCCACTATCAAGAGGCAGCTTGTGTGCAATATTGACCTCAACTTGATGCGAATTGCCCCATCCGCGACCTATCCAATTGCCATAGGCATCGGCAAGAACAATATTGACAGTGTCGGTAGTAACAACATTATCGGGCGATATATGGTCTACAAAAAGCCATAGGTTGCTATATTGGTAGGTACCACCATGACGCACAAAGATATTGACATCGTAACTGTCATTGGGTAATGTCGTGGCAAATTCCTTGCCATCATACGCCTGCCACCCTTCGGCAGGAAAGGCTACATAGTCGCTGTAGAGAGTACTACCTGAGCAGGCTGTGAGAAGCAACAAAGCGAGGAGTAGCACACTGCTACTCCTCGGCTTTAGATTTGTTTTCGTTATTTTGTCGCCCTTCATTGTTGTTATTATTGTTTGAAGGTGTAAAACGTCTTTTCTTTTGCGGGTTATTGTTGGGATTATTGTTGGCATTGCCATTATTGCCCGACGCATGGTTGTTATTACCTCTACGGCGCTCATTGCGATTATTATTGTTTGCCTGAGCATTGTTACCGCCACCTTTCTTTTTGCGCTTCTTGTTATCGAATCGGGTGAGGCTATCTTGTCCTACAACATCTTGATACTCCTTACGAGGCGACTCTCGTTGTTGATCGTCGCGCTCAAGTTTATCGGGCTTGATACCTCGACGATTGAGGGCTATAATCTCAAAGGCTCGACCGGCATCGATAGTGACGAGGTTGGCCGGGATAGCCTTGTCGGTAGAGTAGGTAATCTTGCGAGCAAAGATGTCCGACTTGAAGAAGTAGTATACATTGTCCTTGGTCTCAAGCTCCATCTCCTTCGAAGGCATTTTCTTGCGAGCCTCCACATAGGCATCTACCTCAAAGTTGAGACAGCATTTGAGCTTGGCACATTGTCCGGCAAGTTTCTGCGGGTTGAGCGAGATATCTTGATAACGCGCTGCGCTGGTGGCTACCGATACAAAGTTCGACATCCAACCGGCACAACAGAGTTCGCGACCACAGGGTCCGATACCACCTATACGGCCGGCCTCTTGGCGCACACCTATCTGCTTCATCTCGATGCGAACTTTGAAAACATCGGCCAACACCTTAATGAGCTGACGGAAGTCGACACGATCATCGGCTATGTAATAGAATATCGCCTTGTTTCCATCGCCTTGATACTCTACGTCGCCAATTTTCATGTTCAGTCCCAAGTCCTCGGCAATCTTGCGGGCACGAATCATGGTGCTGTGTTCGCGAGCCTTAGCCTCCTCATATTTCTCTATGTCGTTGGGCTTTGCCTTGCGATACACGCGCTTCAACTCCACCTCGTGCTTGGGAGCATGCTTGCGCATTTGCAACGGCACAAGGTGTCCCATAAGGGTTACTTCGCCGATGTCATGACCGGGTGAAGCCTCTACCGCAACAATATCGCCCACCTCAAGTTTGAGGTGCGCAGTATTGCGATAGTACCCTTTGCGCGTATTCTTGAAACGCACCTCTACGAGGTCATTTTCCTGTTGCGCTTCGGGCAGATCCTTCAACCAATCGTAGACCTCGAGTTTGGTCTCCTTACGACGATAGTCTCGGGCATCAAATTCGCTTTTCTCTATATTTTCGTTAATGGAATTGTCCATGATGGTATAGATTGATTAAGCGAAAACTTTATTTTGCAAAGCTTACGGCACGAGTTTCGCGGATAACGGTAATCTTCACTTGTCCGGGATATGTCATTTCGTCTTGGATGCGCTTGGCAATCTCACCCGACAGGCGCTCGGTCTCAAGGTCGTCGATCTTATCGGCGCCTACTATTACGCGCAATTCGCGACCGGCTTGGATAGCATACGTCTTGGTAACACCGGGATATGAGAGCGCGAGTTGCTCAAGGTCATTGAGACGCTTGATGTAGGCCTCTACTATCTCGCGACGGGCACCGGGGCGGGCTCCTGATATAGCGTCACACACTTGTACGATGGGAGCCAAGAGGCTATTCATCTCAGTCTCGTCGTGGTGAGCACCGATGGCGTTGCAGATATCGGGTTTCTCTTTATACTTCTCGGCCATCTTCATACCAAGCAATGCGTGCGGCAATTCGGGCTCTTCATCGGGCACTTTACCTATATCGTGCAAGAGACCGGCGCGACGAGCTTTCTTGGGGTTAAGACCCAACTCCGAAGCCATTACAGCACAGAGATTGGCAGTCTCACGCGAGTGTTGCAAGAGGTTTTGACCGTATGATGAACGATACTTCATCTTACCAACAAGACGAATGAGCTCGGGGTGCAAGCCATGAATACCGAGGTCGATAGCAGTACGCTTACCGGTTTCGATAATCTCCTCTTCGATTTGCTTCTTCACCTTGGCAACAACCTCCTCAATGCGAGCGGGGTGTATACGTCCGTCGGTTACGAGTTGGTGAAGTGCCAAGCGAGCGATTTCGCGACGTACGGGGTCGAAAGCCGAGAGAACGATAGCCTCGGGGGTATCATCAACGATAATCTCAACACCTGTAGCGGCCTCCAATGCACGAATATTACGACCTTCACGACCGATGATACGGCCCTT
Source organism: Bacteroidaceae bacterium (assembly GCA_017555825.1). GTDB lineage: Bacteria > Bacteroidota > Bacteroidia > Bacteroidales > Barnesiellaceae_A > Barnesiella_A. The sequence goes on from JAFZFQ010000027.1 coordinate 4,674, forward strand.
CATTTCGTCCGACTCGATGTGGAATACTGTTACAGAGTTCTCTATAGCAGTCTCTGTAGCAACGCGTTGTATACTTTGTATAATGATGCGTTTGGCCTCTTTATTGGCAGTGAGCTTAGCATCGTCCATGATATCGTTGATATACGATGCCGCCGATGTCTTAGCCTCGTCGACAAGCGATTGAACAAGACGCTCCTTGGCTTCCTCGGCCGAAAGACCCGAGATGCGCTCAAGATTTTCAATCTCGGCTTTGTGCATTTTATCGAGCTCTTGCTCCTTCTTTTCTATCACTTCGAGTTGCTTCTCGTAGTTGGCCTTGGCAGCATCGGCCTCATTCTTGCGACGTTGCACCTCACTTTGTTGTTGATTGAGTTGCATTTCGCGTTGTTTGAGTTTGGCCTCGGCCGACTGCATCTTAGAGTTGCGAGAGTTTACTTGTTTCTCAAGCTCCGATTTACGTTGCAAGAATTCCTCTTTTACTTCAAGCAATTTGTTCTTTGTAAGAACTTCGGCCTCTTTTTGGGCCTCTTCAATGATTGTTTTGGCACGGTTGGCAAGCAAAGTCTTGTTGACAATATGTGTCACTACAACTCCTACTATCAAAGCAACCACTACCAGACTGATTGTTAGTATAATGCTCATTTTCTTAGGTTAATTAATTATATAAAAAAACACCATAGCATAGCCTCATAAGGGCTATCCCAATGGTGCGGTTAGGTTTTACAATGTATAATATAGCCCTTATAGGCTTGTATTACTTATTCTGGTCGAGATAAGCAGCCAACTCTTTTTCCATCTCACTGAGTGCAGCTTCCATGTTTTTCTTTGCATTAGAAGTCTCTATATATAGTCTTGCAGTGAGTAGCGCTACCATGCCGTAATATGAGGTACTGTCCATACCCTTAAATCGGCTTTTATACTCGTTATAGTATGCGTTTATCATCTTTGTAGCATCACGAAATATCTTTTCCTCCTCTGTGTTACGCTTAACAGTGAGGCTGAAAGGGTGCTCAATATCGTTGAGTTTCACATTAATCTTGAAATACTCCGAAACATCCATGATATTATTCGTTAAGTAAAGAGATACACTTATCTATTTCCCGCACCAATTTGGCAAATCGTTCTTTATTCTCTTGCAATTGTCGAGTATCATGCTCGGCACGTTGCGAGATTTGCAGATTTTTATAGCGGACGTCGCTTTGTGCTAACTCATTGGTAAGTTCTTCTATCTTTTTATCTCGGCTTGCAATCTCATCCTTCAAGCTGTCGCATTGCGCCTGCAGAACTTTGCATCGTGCTTGTAAATTAGCATGTTGCGCTGTCAGCTCATTGATGTGTGCTCGCAGTGATGTGAGTATTACCATTGAATTGTCGGCCATATTACACCAAATTTTGCTACAAAGATAATAATATTACTTGAATAATGGCAAAGCCCGAGGAAAATCTTACGTTCTCCTCGGGCTTATTATGATTTTTTAATGTTAAATTCTCTTTAACGCATTAGTGATATTAGCGTGCCAATATCAATGCTGCGCTGGGGGCAATAGTAGCTTTTGTACCTTCAATTTGCACACTTCCGGCAAGATCGATGCTACCGTCATTGGCTATCACCATCCAAGTACCCTCGGGTATCTCTATCTCGGCAGCCTCGTTTGCACCGTTGAATGCAACCACGATTTGATTCCACTCGTCACCTCCGGCATTGTCGTTGAGCGTATAGGCAACAACTTGCTCGGGTGTGTTCTCAATGAATTGCAAGTGCTCACGCACCTCTTCGGCAGTAGCCATACGGAATGCAGGGTGCGACTTGCGCAATTGAATAAGGTTGCGATAGTAGTCAAATTGCTCACGATTACTGCTCTTCAAACTCCAGTCTATGGCATTGATTTCGTCGGGCGAACAGAAGCTGTTGTGTACACCCTTCTTGTCGCGGAAGATCTCCTCGCCGGTAAACATAAAAGGCACACCTTGCGATGTAAACACAATTGTCTGAGCCAAACGAGCATAGCGTTGCAATGTCTTCTCATCGGCACCGGGCATAGAGGCACGCAACTTATCGGTCAAGCACATATCGTCGTGACACGACACATAGTTGATAACTTGAGTAGGATGGTTGGTATAGGGGGCTTTCGAATAGTTTACAAGCTCACAGTTTACTTGAGGATGCTCGATAGCACCTACAACACCAAACTTAACACTCTCCTCACAACCCTCTGCACCGGTGGCAAAACCACGACCTGTAGCTTGGCTAAAGTGACCCTTAACGCCATCGCGCAAGTCGTCGCTAAAGACAGCCACACCGGGCATCATGTGAGCATTGGCCTTCATGGCACACTCCTCATTGGGAATAACCGGAGCTGCAGCAGCCCAACCCTCGCCATAGACAAAGATTGTGGGATCTATTTTATCCAATTCGGCACGTACGGCCTTCATAGTCTCAATATCAATCATACCCATCAAGTCGAAGCGGAAGCCATCAAGGTGATACTCCTCTGCCCAATATTTTACAGAGTTTACGATATAATCGCGCACCATTTCACGCTCGCTGGCCACCTCGTTACCACAGGCCGAAGCATCGGCATAGCTACCATCTTCTTTGTGACGATAATAGTAGCCAGGAGTAGTGAGGCTGAAGTTTGAGCCATCATTGATATAAGTGTGGTTGTACACAACGTCGAGAATAACACGAATACCGTTGTTATGCAAGGCTTGTATCATGGCTTTCATTTCACGCACACGAGTCGCAGGGTCAAAAGCGTTGGTCGAATACGAGCCCTCGGGCACGTTATAGTTCACAGGGTCATAGCCCCAGTTATACTGTGCACTGTCGGGACGGCTCTCATCAACCGAACCGTAGTCATACGAAGGAAGAATATGCACGTGAGTGATACCCAACTCCTTGAGGTGGTCGATACCTGTCATTTCACCTTGAGGTGAACGAGTACCCTCTTGAGTGAGTGCAAGGAATTTACCAGGATATTGATTACCTGCCGAGGCATGAACCGAGAAGTCACGATGGTGCATCTCATAGATAATAATATCGGTAAATTTGTCAAGAGCGGGACGCACATCATTCTCCCAGCCTTCGGGATTAGTTGTAGCAAAGTCGATAATGGCAGCACGACGGCCATTTACACCTGTAGCACGAGTATAGGCACCGGGAGTTTCGGCAAGCCATTGGCCGTTGTGGAAGATACTGAATGTGTAGAACTTACCATAAAGAGCCTCCTCAAACGAAGCACGCCAAGGCTCACGCTCATTGCGACGCTCCATATAACGAGTCTCCACAGCATCACCACCTATACCTTCGTTATAGATGCGCACCAAAACACTGTCGGCAGTAGGCGACCAAAGTGTAAAATTGGTAGCATTTTCACTCACAGTCATTTCAAGGTCATCACCTTTATAGGCTGGATAGCTATCATAATCGCCATCGATGACAGGTGTTGTTTGGCAACTTGTCATAACAGTAATAGCAGCCGCTACGGGCATTACAAATTTTTTAAAACGTTTCATTGTTATAATATAGTTAGTGTATTAGTCTCTGATACATGCACAAAGGTACGACAAAAAGCTATACCCTGCAAATATAGGTAATTAAATACAAACCAACAAATACGCCAACGAATGCATAGGGATAGGAAGCAAGAAGAGCCTTGTGAGCACAGACGTATGTATATAAAAAAACATCGCCCCGGCAACTTTCGTTGTCAGGGCGATTTAAGTGGCGGCTGCCTACTCTCCCACTTGCGCAGTACCATTGGCGGGACCGGGCTTAACTTCTCTGTTCGGGATGGGAAGAGGTGGATCCCCGGTGCTCGAACCACC
>JAFZFQ010000028.1 GCA_017555825.1 Bacteroidaceae bacterium
ACAACAACAACAACAGCAGCAAAATGGCATGACCAAGGAGAATGCTCAGCAAATACTCGATGCCTTGCAACAAAAAGAGCGCGATGCTCAGGAACATGTGCAACAGCACCTCATGCAACAGCAAAATCGCCGCAAGGTCGAGAAAGAATGGTAACTTTACAGCCACATAACACAGGTAAATGATTTTACAGTAAGATGAAACGATTATTTCTTATATATACACTGCTATTTGTCACACTCGCGGCTATGGCCGATGAGATAACATTTGAGTGGAAGGGTCGCAACAAGGTGGTACAAGGTCAGCAGTTCCGACTCGAATATGTTGTCACAGGTACCGACGGGGGCAATGTCGAGCTTCCCGTGTTCAAGGGTTGTACCGAGTTGTATCGAGGCAATTCGCGTGGTACAAGCGTGAGCATTATCAATGGCAATGTATCGCGCACGGTCTCAAACTCTATTGTCGTTACATTGCGCGCCGATGTTGAGGGTACACACGAGATAGAGCCCGCAACCCTCTCTGTCGATGGTAAAACCTACAAGACCAAGCCTCTCACACTCACCATCTTGAAGGGCGACGAACCTGCAAGCGAGGGTGGGGGTGAGCAACGTTCACGCACGCAGAGTGCCGTAGTATCGTCGGGCAATAGCACCGAGACCTTTACTCGACTACTCCTCTCGCGCACTACAGTATACGAGCAAGAGGCTATCTTGGCTACACTCAAGGTCTATACACTTGCTCCGCAACTCAATTTCACCAAGATTACGCTTCCCACTTTCGAGGGCTTTGCTGCACAGGAACTCGACGTGCCGCAGTCAAACCAATGGGACATCGAACGCTATAACGACCGCAACTACAAGACTGCTACGTTGCGCCGCATGTTGCTTTTCCCCCAACAATCGGGCGAGATAAAAATAAATGGCGGCAGTAGCGAGATAGACGTGTATGAGGTGCAAGGTGTCAATTTCTTCGGTCAGCCCTACTACGATGTGGTGAGCAAGAATATCATCACTCCGTCGGTTACTGTCAATGTTAGGCCCCTGCCCGAAGGCAAACCCTACAATTTTACAGGCGGTGTGGGTGAGTTTAAGCTCTCCGGTGAGATTTCTACTCGTGAGCTCAAGGCCAACGAGGCGCTTACTCTCACGCTCACTATCAGTGGTAAGGGTAACTTGCAGTTGATGCAAAACCCTGTCGTGCAGTTCCCCTCAGAATTTGAGGCCTACGACCCGCAAGTCAACCTCGACATACATTCGGGTGCTGCTGGAGTCTCGGGCAAGCGTGTTATCGAGTATACCATCATCCCGCGTTATGCCGGTACATTCAATATTCCCTCTATCGAGATTGCCTATTTCGACACCCAAAGCAAGAGCTACAAGACCCTGGCATCGCCCGTGTTTACAGTGGAGGTGAGCAAGGGCGATGATGTTGAGGCCACGGCCGTGAGCAACTTTAGCAGTCAAGACGATGTGCTATTGCTCAATGCCGATATTCGTCACATCCGCAGTTCGTTGGGCAACCTCTCACACACTCGCACAGCTCATGTCGATAGTTTTGCCTATTGGTTGTGGTATATCCTGCCCATTCTTTTGGTTGTTATTTATGCTATCGCATCGCGTATTTATGCAGCCAAGAATGCCGATATAGCTGTCAATCGACACCGCAAGGCCAATAAAGTGGCGTTGCGACGACTCAAGCAAGCGGGTCTCTTCCTCAAGGCTCACAACGAGGCTCAGTTCTACGAAGAGGTGCTCCGTGCCGTGTGGGGCTATTTGTGCGACAAGCTCAACATGCCTCTTTCTGAGCTCTCTCGCGACAACGTACAAGCCGAGTTGGCGCGCTGTGGTGTCGACCAGGCTTTGATTGTGCGCTATACTCAGATTCTCGATCGTTGCGAGTTTGCTCGTTATGCTCCCTCTCAGGCCGATGATGCTATGGAGCAACTCTATCAAGAGACTATCGATGCCATAAGCGAGATGGAAAACATCATAAAATCAAAGAAAAAATAAACATCTTATGAAACACAAGATAATAACACTCCTCATTATATCTCTTGCCAGCCTCATGGCTATGGCTCAAACTCCCGCCGAGCGTGCTGCTGCTGTCTACAATGCTCAGCGATATGCCGATGCGGTTGCTCTCTACGATAGTATCGAGGTGGCTCAAGGAGTATCGCCCGAGTTGTACTACAACCGTGGTAATGCCTATTACAAGATGGGTAAGTATGCACCTGCCATTCTCAACTACGAGCGTGCTCTGTTGCTCTCGCCCGGAAATCCTGACATCAAGTACAACCTGGCACTTGTCAATACCAAAATTACCGACAAGATAGAAGTTACAGGCACTTTCTTCATTAACGTTTGGGCCGAGAGTGTAAGAGATTGGTTTACCTCAAATACCTGGGCTGTTATTGCCGTTGTAGCTTTCCTGTTGTTTATGGTAGGATTGGTTGTATATCTCTTTACCGACACCGAGCGCATGCGACTCAAGAAGATAGGTTTCTTTACCGCTCTGCCCATGCTCATCGTTACAGCAATAGCCTTGGCGAGTGCCATAGCGCAAAACAATCGCCTCAATAGCCACAACGAGGCCATTGTATTTGCCCGCGAGGTGCCTGTCAAGAGTGCGCCGGCCGAGAGTGGTACCGAGCTCTTTATCCTGCACGAAGGTACCAAGGTGCTCATGCGAGAACAAGTAGGAGAGTGGGTCGAGATAACCATCTCCGACGGCAGTCGCGGTTGGATGCCCGTCTCGGCAATCGAGGTTATCTGATACCCGTTATATAGAATTCATCACACATTATATATATGTTAGATTGGCTTATAGCTCTCGATAAAGAGCTACTCCTATTTTGTAATGGTATACACTATCCTTGGTCCGACAACTTCTATTGGATGGTGACGTCGCGCATGCTCAACATCTTCATGGTGTTGCCTCTGCTCAGTATTATGATGCACCGTCGCAAGCTTGTCGAGGCAATATTATTGCTTTTGTCTATTGCACTTGTTGTGCTTCTATGCGACCAGATAGCATCGTCGGTATTCAAGCCTCTATTTATGCGCTTGCGTCCATCGCACGACCCCTCCATCACTGTTTTACTCGTCAATGGCTATCGCTCCGGTTTGTATGGTTTCATTTCGAGTCATGCCGCCAATTCGGTAGGTGTTGCCGTTTTTCTTGCCCTGCTTTTCCGTCATCGTTGGTTTACTTGCGCCATAGCAGTTTGGGCTCTGCTCACAAGCTACTCGCGCATTTACCTGGGAGTACACTTCCCCGGCGACGTATTGGTAGGTGCGGCGGTAGGGGCTACTATCGGTTGGGGCATATATGCACTATACAACAAGGCTCGTTGCATTTTGCTCAAAAAAGGTCTCATTGCCGACCCTCAAAATCCTTATAGAATAGATATTTATGCGCGATATTTTGCTACTTTTATAGCTCTTTTATTTGTTGTATTGCTTGTATTGTCGATTTGTGTAAAACAAATATTTTGATATTTTTCATAAAAAACACGTGTCGAAATTTGCATTTATCGCCAAGTAGTATTAAATTTATTGCGAAATTATGAATCACAATTAAAAACAGTAAATACCATGACCAAAACTATTTCATTTAATGAGCTCCGTCGTGTCAAAGCAAGCTTGCCCGAGGGCTCAATTCACCGCATCGCCGACGAGTTGAATGTAACAGTTCAAACAGTTCGTAATTATTTTGGTGGCACAAACTATGAGTTTGGCAAAAACAGTGGCCTTCACATTGAGCCCGGTCCCGATGGTGGAATTGTTGTCCTCGATGATACAACTATTTATGACATGGCTGTTAGAATCCTTGAGGAAACAGCTCAAGAATAATTGTTACAGACCGTAGAAACTATACGAGAATGCATCCCTTGCGAGTGCATTCTCGTCTTTTTTTTATCACAACCTCTCTTGTGTAGTGAATTATCTATAAAACATACCCCTCGTCAATCATTGCCACTCAACAATATCCCTGTCTAAGAAGTTATTTTTACAAGTCGCAACCGATGATTGGTTATGTTTAGGTGATTGTGAAGCCCTCCTTGCGCGTGGGGGCTGCGAGACACAAGAGTTGCAGTAGATACATTCTGCCTCTTTTGTCTCGTTTTTTATATCCGTCACATTGCGTACTTCGCAATAAATACCTAACTTTGCACCACTCAAAAATAGAATAGTTATATGGAAATAAAAGGTAGAATTATACACGTTCTTCCCCTTCAAGAAGGTGTATCAAAAGCAGGAAATCCCTGGAAAAAACAAGAATATGTATTGGAAACACTCGACCAATACCCCAAGAAAGTATGTTTCGACCTCTTTGGCGACAAAGCCGACCAATACCGTGCCGAGATTGGCGACGAGGTAGTGCTTAGCTTCGACATCGAGAGCCGCGAGTACAACGGCCGTTGGTTTACAAGCATACGCGGTTGGAAACTCGACAAGGCAGTAGCCGAGGCTGCTCCCGCTATGGGCGACATGCCTCCCATGGCAATGAACGATATTCCTCCCTTCCCCGTTGCTGCCGACAACAACGACGATCTTCCTTTCTAAAAAAAAACACAACATCTTGCTATATTTTCGAGGTCGCACTATTGTGGCCTCGATTTTTTTACCCCTGTCTCCACGCGGTAGTTTTCCTCTCACTATATTATATAATGTATATATAGTAGGTCTCTGGCGGTGTGTTTTGGGTGCTTTTTGCCTTTATCGTAAAGTTTTGGGATAGGCGAGGGGTAAAAATCGAAAGTTTTTCGGTGAAAGTGGATATTGTTGAAAAGAATTTTCAAATAAATTCTCCCCGAATTTGGGGTGTAAAATCTATCGGGCGTCAGAATGTTCAATTTTTCT
>JAFZFQ010000029.1 GCA_017555825.1 Bacteroidaceae bacterium
CTTGCAATCGTGCTTTATCAACCAAGATAAAGATATGGTGAACGATGCAAAAACCAACTTCGAGATGTTGTGGAAAATATGCGACGAATACTACTGCTATTTCGACTACAAAAACATCGATTGGGACTCTATTTACACTGCCTATGAGCCTCGTGTATACAACGGCATGAGCGACGACGAGTTGTTTACAGTATTGGGCGAAATGCTTGGCGAGTTGAAAGATGGCCACGTAAACCTCTACTACGACTACAATCAATCGAGATATTGGAAATGGAGTGAGGACTACCCCCAAAACTACAATGAGCGACTCATTCTCGAGAACTATTTCCACTTCGACTACATTAGCAAAGGCGGCTTCACCTACCAATTCTTGCCCGGAAATATCGGCTACATTCACTACGATTCGTTTGAAAGCGACGTACCCGAGTATCTTCTCAACCACATGCTCACCATGTTCAAAGACTGCAAGGGTCTTATCTTTGACATCCGCAACAACGATGGTGGTAGTGTAGTAAACATCAATACATTGGCTTGTCGTTTTACCCAAGAGACCAACTTGCTCACTGGTTACAAATTGTATAAGACCGGCCCCGGTCACAGCGAGTTTGGCGATACAATTCCCGACTATCTTACTCCCCCCAGCTCCCTTATGGCAGCCGGCGAAGTAACGAGCACCGACGAGTTGAATAATTTTGACAGCAAACGAGTAAGATTCCTCAAGCCTGTAGCTGTACTCACCAACCGCGAGGTTTATAGTTCGGCCAACGACTTTGTGCGCAAGGTGAAACTGTTTGATAACGTAACCGTCATTGGCGACCGCACCGGCGGTGGCGCAGGTCTTCCCATCAACTTCGACCTTCCCAACGGTTGGTACGCACGCCTCTCGACCAATCCTGTAATCGACATCAACCTGCAACACACCGAGTTTGGTATCGACCCTGATATAAAAGTAGATATGGCCGAAGATGCACTTGCAACAGGCCGCGATGCCATCCTCGACACTGCTATAGATTTTTTGAACACAAAGCATTAGAAGTTCAGAAGTATAGATATTATACAATAGATAAAGAGCCTGCTTCCACCTTCGGGAGTGGGCTCTTTGCTTTTATCATTACCCATTAACAACAACAGAAGTTACAGAAGAATGATGTGCAATGTAGCTTCTTGCCCATTTATCAAGATTAACGCATTTTAATATTTATTAAGGGGGGGTAACTATTCTTTTCATAATTTTGTGCATTCATTCGCTACATGTACATGGCAACACATGGCGGTGACATTGTTACACCATAAAATTATATTCACAGTTTCTGTATGACTTTTTCTTAATGTAAGATTTTATGATTTTCAATTCATTCAATTTTATTATTCTGTTTCCCCTAATATTCCTACTCTACTATGTTATCCCAGCGAAATATGGTAAAACAAGAAATATATATTTGTTCGTAGTAAGCTATCTGCTCTATTTACAATGGAAGCCCGTTTACGCTTTGGTTCTACTATGGGTAACTATAGTTACTTATTTTTCGGCACTGCAATTAAAAACTGCCCAACACCCTAAAACGGCCCTTACATTGAGTATTATATTGTCACTCATTCCTTTATTATTTTTCAAATACTTCAATTTTGTCAATGATAGCATAAACGACATACTATCAATGGTTGGATTGAATTTTCATTTGCAAGGTCTTAATTGGGCCATTCCTATCGGAATATCATTTTACACTTTCCAAGCATTGGGATACCTATGCGATGTATATTACAAGAAATGGGAAGCAGAAAAGAATTTCATCACCTACGCTCTGTTTGTTTCATTCTTCCCCAGTATCCTATCAGGTCCCATAAATAAGGCCTCATTGGTCATACCCCAATTATCCAATTTGCGACCTTATTTTGACTACAGTAAAGCCGTTGGTGGACTTAAACTCTTATTATGGGGTATGTTCATGAAGGTGGTGGTAGCAGATAGAGTAGCACTATATGTAGATACAGTGCTGTCTAACTATATGAACTACACCGGCACTTCTTGTCTTTTGGCCGGTTTCCTATATACCATTCAAATATATGCCGACTTTGCAGGCTATTCATTAATGGCCATCGGTATAGGCAAGGTACTTGGTTTTGAATTGACTGAGAACTTCCGTCGTCCTTATTTCGCAACCAGCGTGACCGATTTTTGGCATCGTTGGCACATTTCTCTATCAACATGGCTCAAAGACTACATATACATACCGATGGGAGGTAGCAAATGCTCAAAATTGAGAAATTATTGGAATATTTTTGTAACCTTTCTTGTTAGTGGCATTTGGCATGGAGCTAATTGGACATTTATCGTATGGGGATGCATACATGGTCTATGTCAAATAATAGAGAAAATGCTTGGGCTGCAAAAGTGCAATTATGGCTGGGCAGCCAAGAGTATAAGGATTGTTACCACCTTCATCATTGTCAATTTTGCTTGGATATTCTTCCGCATGCCAACATTGGCCGATGCCTGCGGAATCATTGCAAGAATATTTGACCCCTCACTACCCACTTCTATATATATGGCATCACTACCAACTCCTTTGTTTATTGTTTTTGGGGTAATCATCATCTTCCTAAAGGACTTACGAGACGAGTTTTTCCCTTCTCATTTTCAATTAATGAACAATAAAAGCATATATATTAGATGGGCTACCTATGTCCTTATACTCGCTACAATTATTAGTTCTGGAGTGTTTAGTTCCGATCAATTTATTTATGCAAACTTCTAACGACAATGAAAAAGTTCTTGATAAAGATTACAATCCTATTTATGATTATTGCCATATGCGATTTTCTCTTTGGCAAAGGAATGGATTATGTCGTAAATCATATTGAAACAGGTGGACAAGGCCGAGATAACTACATATGCAATACAGCCGAAGAAGATATACTCATCTTTGGCTCATCACGTGCTGTTCACCACTACAATTCACAAATATTGGAAGATTCATTAGGGCTTACATGCTATAACTGTGGCGATGATGGCAACGGAATAATTTTGAGCTATGGAAGATTACTCATGGCTAAGGAGCGACATCAACCGAAGATTATTATTCAAGATGTAGTTCTTGGATTTGACCTACATAAAGACGACAATAACAAATATCTTGGATGGTTGAAGGCAAGATATGATAGAGAAGGAATAGCCGAGATATTCGACATGGTCAATTCCGAAGAACGATATAAGATGCTCTCACAAATGTATCGATATAACTCCAAATATCTTCAAAACATAGTTGTTTATGCTACCGGTATTTCTTTCAATACCGGCATAAAAGGTTTTAGACCCATCGCAGGAGAAATGGACACTATGAAGATAAGGAAGACCTATGAGGTTAAAAAATACGATATAGACACTGTAAAACTCAATTTTATAAAAAAATTTATTGCTGCAGCCGATGACTCTCAACTATATTTTGTTGTTTCACCTATATGGTATGGAATGGATCCTGACTTAATAACACCCATTCGAGAAATCTGCCAACAAGAGAATATCCCATTCATCGATTTCTCCAACAATCCCAAATACGTTTATAACAATCTATACTTTAAAGACGGCACACATTTAAATGCTCGTGGTGCTGACGAGTTTACAAAGGACTTGATACAAATACTTAATAAAAAATACACCATTGAGTAGTTTTTTATACTTCAACCACCCATTGCATAATAGCAATGAATAAATGGATAAATAATGCGCAACGAGATATTTTTATCACACAAAATGCGTTGCAAATTTGCTACATCGGTAAACTTCTATTATCTTTGCACAACCAAAGCGGATGTGGCGTAATTGGTAGCCGCGCCAGACTTAGGATCTGGTGTCGAGAGACGTGTGGGTTCGAGTCCCGTCATCCGCACAATTAAAGAGGAAGAAGCTCCGCTACAAGGGTTCTTCCTCATTTTTTATTTATAAAAAATTCTGCAGTTATGAAAACAATTCAATGGTTTGTACTATGTGTAGTTGCTCTCTTTGTGATACCCACAGTAAACGCCCAAGAAGTAGTTGAAGAGAGCAATGACAACCTCACAACTGTTATTGAGGAAGCCCAAACTCACAACGCTATCTATATGTCGGAAGATGAGCTATTTGACATCGTCAAAGAGTATAATAAGGCTGAATATATAGAAATTAACTCATTTATGATGGGCATGGCCAAAATGATGGCTCCGCGCGAAGAGAGAGCCTTCCTCAACAAAATAAAAACCATGCGTATCATCGACCTTACTCCTTGTAGCGAGGCCGATAAAGCTCGATTTGCAGAATTTATATCAACAGTCGAGCTCACATCATTCGATCCGGGTGTTGACGAATTCGATGATGAAGATGAAGATGAAGATGAAAAAATGCGCATCTATATCAAGATAAAAGGAGAGACCGTTACCTGTATGGTTGTTGCATCATGGGGCGAAAAAGATTGTACTCTCATACAACTCAATGGTAAAATGTCGATAAGCGATCTTGAAGCAGTGGCCAACGGCGCAGGCTCATCAGTAATGTAAGCACACTCATAAACACTTTTATTAAAAGTTTTTGCATTACTATCGCTCCATATTAGCCACATTATTTATAAATTTGTAACGCTTAATATGTAATTATTGCTCTATGCTTAACAAAATAGAAGAACTCAAACATGAGATAGTCGCTCTCACAGCATCAAATAGCGACGAGTTGGAGGCTATCCGCCTCAAATATATGTCAAAGAAGGGTATCATTGCACAACTCTTCAACGACTTTCGTAACGTTCCTGCCGAGCAAAAACGCGAGGTGGGTCAACGCATCAACGAGTTGAAAGACGCTGCCACAGAGCACTTCAATGCCTTGCGCGAGGCTATTGAAGACAAAGCTCAAGATGGCAACAATATAGACCTTACACGCACAGCATATCCTATATGGAGTGGTACTCGCCACCCCCTCTCGCTTGTTCGTAATGAGATTTGCGAGATTTTCGGTCGCTTGGGCTTCTCAATTGCCGAGGGTCCCGAAATCGAAGATGATTGGCATGTATTCTCGTCACTCAACTTTGCCGACGACCACCCTGCGCGCGATATGCAAGATACATTCTTCATACAACGCTCGCCCGATGTGTTGTTGCGCACACACACTTCATCGGTGCAAACTCGTGTAATGGAGCACACACAACCTCCTATCCGCATCATCTGTCCCGGACGTGTATATCGCAACGAGGCTATCTCGGCTCGTGCACACTGCTTCTTCCACCAAGTAGAGGCGCTCTATGTCGACAAGAACGTTTCGTTTGCCGACCTCAAGCAAGCCCTTCTCTTCTTTGCCAAAGAGATGTTTGGTGGCGAGACCAAGATACGCTTGCGCCCCTCATACTTCCCCTTCACCGAGCCCAGCGCCGAGATGGATATATCTTGTAACCTCTGCGGTGGCAAAGGCTGTAGCTTCTGTAAGCACACCGGTTGGGTAGAGATTTTGGGTTGTGGTATGGTAGACCCCAACGTATTGGAAGCTTGCGGTATCGACAGCAAAGTATATAGCGGCTATGCCTTGGGTATGGGTGTAGAACGTATCACCAACCTCAAGTACCAAGTAAAAGACCTTCGCCTCTTCTCGGAGAACGATGTTCGTTTCTTGGAGGAATTTGAGTCGGCTAAATAAGAGTTAGAGACACAAGTAATCATAAACAAAGACCTTAAAGCCGACGGTTTTAGGGTCTTTGATGTAAATACACCAACCTATTGCCATGACTACCGCTCAACGCTATAGCTTTATTATAGATTGGTTTACCCGCAACATGCCGGTAGCCGAGACCGAGCTCAACTACTCCAACCCCTATGAGTTGTTGGTGGCTGTTATCCTCTCGGCTCAATGCACCGACAAGCGCGTCAACCTCATCACGCCCGCCCTCTTTACGACCTACCCAACAGTCTATGATATGGCAACTGCTACGGCCGAGGAGATATACGAGCTCATCAAGAGTGTATCATACCCCAACAACAAAGCTCGTCACCTGGCAGGTATGGCTCGCATGCTGGTCGAGGAGTTTGACGGCGAGGTTCCATCGGATATAGACGAGCTGCAACGACTGCCAGGCGTAGGTCGCAAAACAGCCAACGTAATGGCATCGGTCGTATGGGGCAAGGCTGCAATGGCGGTAGATACCCATGTGTTTCGCGTAGCCAACCGCATAGGACTCACCAACAACTCAAAGACGCCACTTGCCACCGAGCGCACCCTCGTAAAGCATATCCCCGAGGAATTGATACCCAAGGCGCACCATTGGCTCATACTACACGGCAGGTATGTGTGTATGGCACGTCGCCCATTATGCCTCAATTGTGGCTTGCGCGAGGCCTGCAAGTACTACAACAGCAAGGTCAAGAATCAAGAATAAGCCCACTGGCAACATAAAAAACACTCAATCGCAACCGATATGACTACAGCACCCATTCTACTCTTTGTATATAACCGCCCCGACCACACGCGCCAAACACTCGACGCACTGCGAGCAAACACTCTTGCAGCCGAGAGTACATTATATATATACTCCGATGCAGCGCGCAGTGAGGCCGATACTGAGAGTGTAAACGAGGTGCGCAAAGTGATACGCTCGATCGATGGCTTCAAGGAGATAAACATCATCGAGCGCGACAAGAATTGGGGACTCGCTCGCAACATCATTGATGGTGTAACCTGCATGGTAAACAAGTATGGCCGTGTGATTGTACTCGAAGACGACCTTGTCACCTCGCCACACTTCTTGCAATTTATGAACGACGCCCTCGAAACATATTGCGATGAGCCCCGAGTAGGTCATATCTATGCCTGCGAATATACCCAAAACAAGGCTCTACCCGACACCTACCTCATACGCTTCTGTGGTAGTTGGGGTTGGGCTACATGGGATAGAGCTTGGCAGCACTTCAACCCCAACGGCCAACAACTGCTCGACGAGTTGAAACGTCGCAAGCTCACACGCACGTTCGACTTCAACGGCACTTATCGCTATACCCGCATGCTACAGCGACAAGTCGAGGGAAAAAACAACTCATGGGCTATACGTTGGAACGCCTCGCTCTTCCTCAACGATATGTTGGCACTCAACGCCGGCAAGTCGCTGGTGCGCAATATAGGCTTCGATGGCAGTGGCACACACTGTGGAAGCGACAAGCTATACGACTCGGTACTACACACTGCCCCACTGCCCGTAGTCAAGATAAGTCCCATAGAAGAGAGTGCGATAGGTCGTGCCTCACTCGAACAATACTATCGTCGCACCAACTCGTTTATGGCCAAGGCAATCCGCCGCCTACGACACATTTTGGGCATGTAGCTTAAACCCCAAGACCTATAGCATGTCTAAAGGGTAATGAAAAGAAAAGCCATAGAATTCTTTCGTCGTGGCCGTTGGCTACGCCTCGCCACACAGTGCATTACCAACCCACAGCGCATGCGTGAGTTGGTCAAGAGCGTGTCGCAATATACCAACCGCCGTGGCATGAAAAAATTGCGCCACAATGTAACTTCGCTGTGGCAATACCTGACAGACGTAGTAACAGGCCAATACACCCACTACAACAAGCGAGCACTACTTCTCGCTGTAGCCGGACTCATATACCTCATCACCCCACTCGACGGCCTGCCCGACATACTTATCTGCGGCCTTATTGACGACCTCGCGGTTGTGCTATACATCGTCAATTCAATAAAGAACGAATTGACCTTCTACAACCAGTATTGCCAAGGCCGCATACTCAAGTAGCAATCTCAGCATTTTATAGTAATAAAAGAGAAAGAGTTACTGATAAAAATCAGCACACATTTCTTATCTTTGCCCTCAAATATATAATATATGAAAATAGGAATTATCGTTGCCATGCAAGACGAACTTGCATGTGTAGAGGGAATGCTCGAAGGCAAGAATACAATCGTTGCCGAGAGTGGTAGTACATTTATCGCAGGCACTGCCGGTCGCCACGAGATTATTCTCACACAGAGTGGTATAGGCAAGGTAAATGCCGCTGTACGCACCTACGAACTGATAGATAAGTTTCGCCCCGATATCGTCATCAACAGTGGCGTAGCCGGTGGTATAGACAAGGAGACTCGCGTTATGGACATGGTTGTGGGTACCGAGGTGGTATATCACGACGTGTGGTGTGGCGAGGGTAATGAGTATGGACAAGTACAAGGATTGCCCGACCGTTTTGCCGGCAATAAGGAGTTGGTAGAAAAAGTATTGACAGCCAACCAAGGCAAGCGCGTGTATGGCGGATTGATATGCAGTGGTGACAAGTTCATAACCGACCGCGAGGAACTTGAGGGCATCAAGACACGCTTCCCCGAAGGTATGGCATGCGACATGGAGAGTGGCGCTATAGCCCAGGTGTGTCACATCTGTAAGATACCGTTTATCTCTATGCGCATCATTAGCGACACTCCGGGAGTAGAGGGCCACTGGGAGCAATATACCAACTTCTGGGAGGCTGCACCCAAAGAATCGTTTGCCATCTTGCGCAATACAATAGAAAATCTTTAAATCGCATAAAGTATGAAAAAGATACCAAGTTTTACTATCGACCACCTCAACTTGTTGCGTGGTATTTATGTGTCGCGCAAAGACTATATGGGCGACCACGTGGTGACAACATTTGATGTGCGCATGAAAGAGCCCAACCGCGAGCCGGCATTGGGTTATGGCGCATTGCACACCATCGAGCACTTGGCTGCTACCTTCTTGCGCAACCATCCCGTGTGGGGCGAGAAGATTGTTTTCTGGGGCCCTATGGGTTGTTGCACAGGCAACTATTTCCTCATGCAAGGCGACCTTGAGAGCCGCGATATCGTAGAGTTGATGCGTGAGACCTTCCGTTTCATTCGCGACTTTGATGGCGAAGTGCCCGGACAGGCAGCGCGCGACTGTGGCAACTACTTGCTACACGACCTACCCATGGCTCGCTGGGAGGCCGATAAATATCTGCGTGAAGTGTTGGATGTGATTGAAGACAAGAACCTCATATATCCTACTATTTGATATTCTCACCTATAACAATGAGGGTGTCTCAAAACGAGACATCCTCTATTTTGTCCCCCAAAAAACATAAAACAAAGCCCTGACTTTCACAAGCCGGGGCTTTGTTATATCACAAAAAAATATTATCTTTGTGATAAACAACAAATTAAATGTCTACAAA
>JAFZFQ010000030.1 GCA_017555825.1 Bacteroidaceae bacterium
ATTTCGGGAGAAATAAATACAGACGATGTTTTGGGTGAGATAAATTCTACTTGTTTTGAAGAATGTTCAATTCTTTTCGCCCTGTGTCAGATGCGGCTCATTGCACTCCATTGCACTCCATTTCACACCATTGCAAAACCCGCATCATTTGGGAGACGGGAGCATTTATCAAAATGACATCTGACATCGACGCCGAAATAACGCCGAAAAAAATGATAAAATAAGTATGATTGGTGATAAGTTGGTTTTATCATAAAAAAAGCAAAGGCGCTCTAAATGAGCGCCTTTGATAGTTTATGATAGCTAATGATAAAGTCCTTTTACTTGCCGATGCAGAATCTTGCGAATATGGAGCCGAGGATTTCGTCGGTGGAGATTTGACCGGTTATTTCGCCGAGGTGGTGCATGCATTCGCGTATGTCTTGTGCTACGAAGTCTGTGGGTATGCCCATGTCGAGGCCGTCGGATACGCGGTTGATGGCGTCGAGGGCGAGTATGAGGGCTTGATGGTGGCGGGCATTGGTCACGATTACGTCGCTGTTGTCGGCTGTGGGCAGTTGTGCGGCAGTTATGAGTTGTTGCTCCAGGGCTTCTATACCGTGGTCGTTTTTGGCCGATATGCGCAGAGTAGGGGTGTTGGG
Organism: Bacteroidaceae bacterium; assembly: GCA_017555825.1. Taxonomy (GTDB): domain Bacteria; phylum Bacteroidota; class Bacteroidia; order Bacteroidales; family Barnesiellaceae_A; genus Barnesiella_A. Next base: position 642 of record JAFZFQ010000030.1, read on the forward strand.
TCGTAACGCTATGAGTTTCTCTTGCAGTGTGTCGAGCTGACTGTTTCTTTCGGCCGAAAGAAGGTCGGCTTTGTTGAATGCTATTATCAATTTCTTATCCTCGCAAAGTGGCAATATGCGTTGTGCCAGTGCCTCAACGTCGGCGGGCGATGTGGTACTATCGATGAGCCACACAGCGATATCGCTCTGTTGTAGCTTGCCGAAAGTGCGCTCTATACCCATACTCTCTATCGTGTCGTCTGTCTCGCGTATACCGGCTGTGTCGATAAATCGGAACAGTGTGCCACCGAGTGTTATTGTATCTTCTATCACATCGCGAGTAGTACCGTGTATGTCGCTCACGAGAGCACGCTCGTCGTGTACAAGGCGGTTGAGCAGTGTCGACTTTCCGGCATTTGTTTCGCCAACAATGGCTACAGGAACACCATTTTTTATGGCATTACCTACGGCAAACGATTGTGCCAGACGGCCTATCTCGCCGCCTATCTCTTGTGTGAGGGCTTTGAGTCGTGTGCGGTCGGCAAATTGCACGTCTTCTTCGCTAAAGTCGAGTTCGAGCTCAATGAGCGAAACAAAGTCGAGCAACTGCAGTCGCAGGTCAGCAAGTCTTCGGCTGAACTGTCCGCGCATTTGGTTCATGGCCAATCGGTGTGCCGATGCCGATGTTGCAGCAATAAGGTCGGCTACGGCTTCGGCTTGCGATAGGTCTATACGACCCGATGCAAAGGCTCGTCGAGTAAATTCACCAGGCTCTGCCATGCGACATCCGGCCGATAGCAATAGTGTAACTATGCGTTGCTGTATGTACTGCGAGCCGTGGCAAGCTATCTCTACGGTATCTTCGCCTGTGAATGAGTGAGGCGCACGAAATAGGGTGGCAACTACTTCATCTACTACCTCGTCGTTGTCGTATATATGTCCGTAGAGTGTAGTATTGGCGGGTTGTGTAGATAGTCGCTTGTGTGCATTTGCTGCCTTAAAAATGCTGTCGCACAAGTCCATTGCATTGCTTCCACTTACTCGTATAACGGCTATACCACCACTGCCGGCAGGTGTAGCTATAGCACAGATTGTGCCTCCTAACTGAGGTATTATAGTTGCCATGATTTCAAATCAAAATTTTGTTCAATATAATTTTCGAGCGAGTCGGGTAGGTTGTACAGCACGTCTATTCCTGTACGTCTCTCAACACTATCTATTGTCACGGCATACTTATACAACGGCATGTCGCAATCTTCGTTGGGCATGATGAAAGCAATACCGCGTGGAGGGGCAGAGTAGGGCGATGCAACTACCTTGTAGAAGTACTCGGGTACAGCCACACGGTTTTCGCCTATTGTCATAGGTTCGTCGGGCACAATGGGGCCACACACTACTACTATAGCACTATCGCGACGAGCCCATGTGCGCACACGACTCTCCAGCGAATTCCATAATCCGGCATTGAGTGCATGCACCTGAGGGCAGATGTTGCTCATATAGAACGACTCTTTCATAGCTTGCTCATCCCATTTCATGTCGGCAGCAGGAGCCAAGTGTCCTCTGTCAAAACCGCTATGCGTATAGTCGGCATGTCTTACTTGCACACCCTTCACCATTGGGTCTTTGTCAAACCAATCCGAGCGCTCTACATCACCGTTGGTCTCATCGGCTGTGAGCACATATCCAACCCAATTGGCAATGCGCCAATCGTCGTTATACGATAGGGTATAGCCTTTGTGGCGAATAATCTGCGACTTGCGTCCCTTGGCTGTACGTGCCATATCCAAGTCTTCGATATGGCCCTCAACGAGCGTGCCATCATACGATTGGCCGGTATTCATCACTCCTTCGCATCCCGAGAGGTTCATCAAGTAACCCACCACGGCTATAATCATCACAACTACAGCAGCTTGAAGTTTCTTAGACAAAGACGTCGTATTTTTTCTGCGTGATTTTGATTTTTTACCCATTGTTTTTATATATCTTTCCAAATCTGAATGCAAATGTACAAAAAATATTGTACCTTTGTCCGTAGTTAAACTTGAATTATATAACACTATGAATATGACACTCGTTGAAAGATTTTTACACTATGTGAGCTTCGACACTCAGTCGGACGATCTCACCAACATGACACCCAGTACACCTGGTCAAATGGTATTTGCACAAGCACTCGAGAAGGAGTTGCAACGCATAGGCCTCACTGAGATTACCCTCGACGACAATGGCTATCTTATGGCCACACTTCCTGCCAATACCGACAAGGCTATCCCCACAATTGGCTTCATTGCTCACCTCGATACAGCCCCCGACATGTCGGGTCGCAACGTACAACCCCGCATCGTAAACAACTATGATGGTGGCGACATTGTGTTGTGTGCCGAAGAGAATGTGGTGCTCCGTCCCACTGAGTTCCCCGAATTGAGTAACTATGTAGGTAAAGACCTCATTGTAACCAATGGCAAGACATTGCTCGGTGCCGACGACAAAGCCGGTATTGCCGAGATCGTAACTGCCATGGAGTACCTCATTGCTCACCCTGAGATAAAACACGGTAAGATACGAGTTGCCTTCAATCCCGACGAGGAGATAGGCAAGGGTGCTCACAAATTTGACGTTGAGGCATTCGGTGCCGAGTGGGCATACACCCTCGATGGTGGCGAGATAGGTGAGTTGGAGTATGAAAACTTCAACGCAGCCGGTGCACGCATCACCTTCAAAGGTCGCAACGTACACCCCGGTATGGCCAAGGATAAGATGATAAACTCTATGCTCATTGCCAACCAATACATAAGCATGTTGCCCATAAGTGAGACACCCCAACACACCGAGGGTTACGAAGGCTTCTTCCACCTCGTTTCGATGGAGGGTAATGTTGAGCAATCGACTATCGCCTATATCATTCGCGACCACGACCGTGCCAAATTTGAGGCACGCAAAGCCGAGCTCAAACGTATTGCCGATGAGTTGAACAAAACATATCCCGGCTGTGTAGAGGTTGAGATAAACGACCAATACTACAACATGCGCGAGAAAGTAGAGCCCGTAATTCACATTATCGATCTCGTATCGCAAGCTATGCGCAATATCGATATCGAGCCCAAAGTAAAACCCATTCGTGGTGGTACAGACGGCGCACAACTTTCGTTCAAAGGTTTGCCCTGTCCCAACATCTTTGCCGGTGGCGTCAACTTCCACGGTCGCTATGAGTATGTTCCTGTTCAATCTATGGAAAAAGCCTCAGAGCTTGTTGTTGAGATAGCGCGCCTTGTGGCAGAGAAATAATATAGTTGGAATGAATACACTTGTTGTCATTACCGGACCTACCGGCGTTGGTAAGACCGATACTGCCATAAGTATAGCACAAGCATTGTCGGCGGAGATTATCTCCGCCGATTCTCGTCAATTATACCACGAAATACCCGTGTGTACTGCAGCTCCTACGGCCGAGCAACAAGCACTCATACCTCATCATTTTGTAGGCACACTCAACCTCGACGAGTACTACAGTGCTGCTCAATTTGAGAGTGATGTGATGCAACTATTACCCCGGCTCTTTGAGCGTTCGCCCTACGCTGTGATGTGTGGTGGTTCCATGCTATATATAGATGCTGTGTGCAATGGTATCGACGACATACCCACAATCAGCGACGAGATACGCAACCAAGTCTATGCCGAGTATGAAGAGCACGGACTCTATTACATGCTCGATCGACTTAAAGCACTCGATCCTGAACATTACGAGGTGGTCGACAAGAAGAACTACAAGCGTGTGGTGCATGCAGTAGAAATATGCTTGCAAGCCGGACAGACATACACTTCACTTCGTACCAATAAGAGCAAGGAGCGGCCGTTTCGCATTATCAAAATAGGACTCAACCTGCCCCGTGAACAACTCTTCGACCGCATCAATCGCCGAGTTGACGCGATGGTAGAAAGTGGATTGCTTGAAGAGGCTCGTCGCGTATATCCTTTGCGTCATCTCAACTCGCTCAACACGGTTGGTTTCAAGGAGCTATTCAACTATTTTGACGGCACTTGGGATTACGACACCGCTATTGCCCGCATACAAAAGAATACTCGCGTCTATGCCAAGAAACAGCTCACCTGGTATGCCAAGGACGAGTCAATGCAATGGTTCGCACCTGGCGACCCGCAAATCTTGGAGTATATCAAGCAAACTATTCAACAAGAATAATCATCAGTAAAAAAGATTTAATATGAAAACAGCAAAGTTATTATCAATTGCTGCAGCTATGGCGCTTGCAACATCTATAGCATTTGCCGAGCAATCACAAGGCTACACGCCATCGCCCGAGAACTTGCAAGCTCGCAAAGAATTTGCAGAGAATCGTTTTGGTATTTTTCTTCACTGGGGTATCTACAGCACCTATGCACAAGGCGAGTGGTATTTCCAAAACTATCCTATAGACAAGTATGAGTATGCCAAGGCTGCCGATGCCTTCTATCCCCACCGTTTCAATGCAGCAGAGTGGGTGTCGGCTATCAAGGCATCGGGTGCCAAATATATCTGTATCACATCGCGTCACCACGATGGTTTCTCGATGTGGGATACAGACCAGTCGGAGTATAACATCGTAGATGCAACACCCTTCAAACGCGATGTATTGCGCGAGCTTGCCGACGAGTGTGAGCGTCAAGGTATCAAGTTGCACTTCTACTATTCACACATAGATTGGGGTCGTGACGATTATCCCAAGGGACGTACAGGTCTCAAGGTTATAGGTATCAACCGCGATAAGGAGAATTGGTCGCAATACTACAATTTCATGAATGCACAGCTCACTGAGTTGCTCACCAATTATGGCAAAATCGGTGCTATATGGTTCGATGGCCTTTGGGATCACGACCAAGATACAGTGCCCTTCGATTGGCAACTTGAAGAGCAATATGCCCTCATACACCGCTTGCAACCCGCATGTCTTGTGGGTAACAACCACCACATCACACCTTTTGAAGGCGAAGACATTCAGATTTTTGAGCGCGATATACCCGGCGAAAACAAGGCCGGCCTATCGGGTCAAGACATCAGCCGATTGCCTCTTGAAACCTGCCAAACAATGAGTTGGGCATGGGGATACAAGCTCGAAGACCAAAACTATAAGAGTACCGAGGAACTCATACAATATCTTGTGAGCACTGCAGGTAAGGGTGCAAACTTGTTGCTCAATATAGGCCCTCGCGCCAATGGTGAGTTGCCCGAGAGAGCTGTTGAACGACTCTATGCCATGGGCGAGTGGATGAATGTCAATGGCGAAACAATCTATGGTACTACTGCCGGTGATATTCCTGCGCAAGAGTGGGGTGTAACTACCCGCAAGGGCGACCGTCTCTTTGTTCACATATTCAACCTCAAGGATACTGAACTTGTTTTACCCCTCGAATGTAAGGTAAAGAAAGCCTTTACTTTTGCCGATAAGACTCCTGTGAAGTTTAAAAAGACCACCGAGGGAGTAAAGCTCATCTTTGACGAAGTACCCTCGGGTGTCGACTATATTGTAGAACTCATTACTAAATAATATTATATGAAACGCATCCTTGAGGTTTGTGCCGGTAGTGTGCAGAGTGTCATCGCTGCTCGCAATGGTGGAGCCTCTCGTGTTGAGCTCTGTTCGGCTCTTGAGATAGGTGGTATTACGCCATCCAAAGGCTTGATTGAAGAGGCGCGCAAGATTTATGATATCAAGCTCAATGTGCTCATACGTCCGCGTGGTGGTGATTTCCTTTACAACGAGTACGAAGTTGCCACTATGGAACAAGATATAGCAACAGCGCGTCAGTTGGGTGTAGATGGTGTTGTGATAGGTGCTCTCACAGCACAAGGCGACGTAGATATAAAGACCTGCCAACGACTTGTCAAGGCGGCCGACGGTCTCAGCGTTACCTTTCACCGTGCTTTTGATATGTGTCGTGAGCCATTTGTGGCACTTGAAGATGTTATATCTTTGGGGTGTCACCGCATTCTCACATCGGGACTCGCATCTACGGCTCTTGCCGGTAGCAAACTCATCAAAGAGCTTGTAGATATGGCTCAAGATCGCATCATTATAATGCCGGGATGTGGTGTCAATGCTACCAATGCAGCTACCATACTCGATGCTACGGGTGCTACCGAAATACACGCATCGGCTCGCTCGAAGGTAAATAGTCTTATGCAATATCGCCACGATGGTGTGAGCATGGGTAATAGCGACAATGATGAGTATGCACACATGGAGAGCGACGAGCTACTAATAAGACAAATTGTCGATGCTATAAAGTAAAAAACCAACAGACAAAAAAACGCGACTAAGAACATTTAGCCGCGTTTTTTTAGGTATCTATATTATCAAAGCTGATGTATAACCTTCAGCAATTGCTCGCCCAAGCCTATTGAGTAGCCTTGCGATACAAAGACTATGCGATTGAATGTATCGGCTACAATGATAATGGGACGTTGTGGCGATTGTAGTTTCATATCGGCAACTATCTCATTGTATATTGTACCATCTATGTCAGTACCCCATACAATTGTAGAAGGTAGGTTGGCAAAATCTTCCATGCGGAATCTCGATGCCGACTCTTTATCATTAAAGAGCATTACTATCTTTTGTCCCCAAGCCTCAAAGTCATCTTTATAGGGCGCTATGTCGCGCAAGAAGTGATTGGTGGGCTCGCTATTGGGGTCGATAAGAGCCAACACATAATATCCGCGACCGGTTGTAGCAAGTAGGGTAGGTGTGTTTCCGGTGGCAAGGTCGTTGTAGAGATTTTCGCAATTGAAACTACCTATCACTTGCAATTGGTCTTCGCTTTGACGCATCTTCAACTCAACATTGGCAGTCTCATTGGCCACTACTTTTACAAATTGCAAGTGTGCAAGCACACCACCATTGGCCATACGCGTGCCGCTTGTAATCAGGTAATTGCCGGCATCTATCGTTGCACCATCTTTCAGTACCGAAGCCCAAGTTGACTCATAAGGATAGTTTTGTAGGATGGCACGACCTTTCTCCAATTTCGACAACGAGAAGTGTGCATAATAGCGCGGATTGTCGAGATAGGTCGAGGGTTGATAATTGGCGCAGAGCGTACCTTGAGGAGCCGATGCCTCAGTAGTGTTCGATGCAAAGTGAGCATCACACCACTTGTCATCTACCATATACTGAGTTTTTCCCGTTACCTCGTCGATACGTGCTGCAATACCCATGCTACGAGCCGACGCAACGAAGAATATGTCGCGAGAGTGAGCATCGGTAGTACGCAAGGTCCACACACCACGTGGCGACATACAGAAGTGACGCGGATTCCAGGTGTCGTCAACAGCAATACTATCCATACACCATTTTACCCACTCTTGTGGGTTGTTTCTATAGTATTGCATTTCGGTAGCCGATATTACCTCGGCAAAGAATGAGCGGTAGGCTGTGAGCATCTCGTTGCTCACACGAGGATTGAGCACATACATATCGTAGTGTGAAGCGCTATTACCTTCGGCTGTAACGGCTGTAAAGTGATCGGAAAGAACGTGCAACGATACATCGCGACGGTCTTTTTCCGACATGCAATTCAACATCGAAATAGCTCGATGACGCAACTCTTGAGGCGTGTTCTCCAAGAATGTAATAATAGTTTGATAGTTGCCTCGCGATTGATTGATGAGCGTAGCCATCTTCGATGCATCTACCCCCATTCTCTCAGCCATCGCAATAGCTTCTTCATGTGTAGGGAAGGTAGCAACATAGGCATTGCGTATAGAGTCTTCTTGCGCAAATCGAGCATCATTCAAAGCAGCTTGCTCGGGTGTAACCTCAGGTACATTGTTTTTCTGAACGGGAGGTATTATATCCAACGCTATCTCGGCTTGATATCCAACAGGTTTGTCAAGCACTATTTGCACCTCATTATCTTGTCCTGCAGTGAACTTTGTAAATCCAAACATATCATCTTGGGCTGCCCATGCAACCATATCGCCAAGTCCCGATTTGAGCGATGCACAACCGTTCTCGTCACAAGCCTTTATCACGGCTGTATATAACTCTGCCATGTTGTATATCTTAAACTCCACATTGGTTTTTACCGGATTGCCCTCGGTATCGACTACACGCACGTGTGTTGTAGCCGTGGGAGCGTAGTTGGCAGTAACATTTATTTCTGTATAGCAAGCATCACGGTCGAGCACCTCTTCGGGGCCTTGATATTTACCAAAGACATAAGAGTTGGTGAGCAACACACGTGAGGCGGGGGCATTGAACCATCCAAGATTGAGCACAGGCGAGGGCTCGCATGCACCCATAAAATACCACTTACCATCGACCCAAGCCTCAACCCAAGCATGATTGGAGTCGGTGTGTGCCCAACGGGGTGTATATATTTGACGTGCAGGGATACCCACAGCACGCAACGCGGCAACGGTAAATGTAGACTCCTCTCCACAACGACCATGAGCCGTGCGTATTGTGGCAAGAGGCGAACTTGTGCGACCATCGGAAGGAGTATAAGTAACTTTCTCGTGACACCAATGGTTCACCTCAAGCACGGCATCATGCATCGACAAGTTGCGCACACGCTCTTTCAACTCTTCATAAAACACCGCACGAGACTCGTCGAGGTTTTCATTATTTACACGAATGGGTAGTACAAAATGTAGAAACTCACGGTCGGGTATACGCTTACCCCAAGGCATTTCAGCGCGAGCCTTCAATGCATAGTCGACATTCATCAAGTGAAACTCACCACTATAATCGGTAATGTCGGGCGTAGGCATATAGGCATACAGAAACTCCAATGCTTCGCGTTGTTGCACATTGAGTTCTTGTGCAAATACCGAAAAATAGTCGGTATGAGCAAACATTTCACTACGTTTTTCAAAGTCTTTTTTAAAGACTTCATAGCCTTCGTAACTATTACTACACGAGAGCAACATCGTTGCGATAACGGCTATCGCAACACAACAAATGCTTCTTTTCATACAATCTTAATGCTTAAGTTTGTGTAAAATTACACAATTAATTTCAATTGACAAGAGGTTGAGAATAAAACAAAACTACGGTTGCCCGCAAGAGCAACCGTAGCTATATTGATGATGTAACTCTATTACTTGTATTCGTCCCAGCTCTTGATTTGTATCTCATCCTCGCCCATAGAGCAGAATGCTTGGATAAAGGCATCGGCCAAGCGAGCATTGGTAATCAAGGGGATGTTGAAGTCGATAGCGGCACGACGTATCTTGTAACCGTTGTCCAACTCGGCAGCAGTCAAGTTCTTGGGAATGTTTACAACAAAGTCTATTTGCTTGTCGTGCAACATTTGCAATGCTTGAGGCTCCTTGTCGGCTTCAGTAGGCCAATATACGCGAGTTGCAGGAATACCGTTCTCATTGAGATATTGATGCGAGCCACCGGTTGCAAAGAGGTTGTAACCCTTCTTGTGCAATGTGCGAGCGGCATCGAGTAGGGCTGCCTTTTGCTTAGCACCACCGGTCGAGAGCAATATATTCTTCTCAGGAATACGATAGCCTACCGACAACATTGATTTGAGCACAGCCTCTGATGTGTCATCACCGATACAACCCACCTCACCGGTAGAAGCCATATCTACACCCAATACGGGGTCGGCCTTTTGCAAGCGTGAGAATGAGAACTGTGATGCTTTGATACCTACATAGTCGAGGTCAAATGCATTCTTGGCGGGAGCTTCAACGGGCAAGCCCATCATAACACGAGTTGCCAACTCAATGAAGTTTATCTTCAACACTTTCGATACGAAGGGGAAGCTACGCGATGCACGCAAGTTACACTCAATTACCTTGATGTCGTTGTTCTTAGCAAGGAATTGGATGTTGAAAGGACCCGAAATGTGCAATGCTTTGGCAATTTGTCCGGCCACTTTCTTGATACGACGCATAGTCTCAACATAGAGCTTTTGGGGCGGGAATTGGATTGTTGCGTCACCCGAGTGTACACCGGCAAACTCAATGTGCTCAGAGATTGCATAGAGCAAAATCTCGCCATCGCGTGCCACGGCATCCATCTCTATCTCCTTGGCATTTTGGATAAATTCGCTCACAACAACAGGGTGTTGTTTCGATACATTAGCTGCCAACTTGAGGAACATTTCAAGCTCTGTGTTGTTCGAGCACACGTTCATGGCAGCACCCGAGAGCACGTATGAAGGACGCACCAATACGGGATAACCTACCTCGGCCACGAAGTCATAAATGTCTTCGAGAGAGGTGAGCTCGCGCCAACGGGGTTGGTCGATACCAAGGTCGTCGAGCATTGATGAGAATTTGTGACGGTCCTCTGCGTGGTCAATATCGTAGGCACTTGTACCAAGTATATTTACATTATTGGCATCCAAGCGAGTAGCCAAGTTGTTGGGGATTTGTCCACCTACCGACAAGATAACACCGTGAGGATTCTCCAACTCGATAATATCCATTACGCGCTCAAATGTCAACTCGTCGAAGTAGAGACGGTCGCACATATCATAGTCGGTAGACACTGTCTCGGGGTTGTAGTTAATCATTACCGAGCGCCAGCCCTCTTTACGCACTGTAGTCAAGGCATTTACACTACACCAGTCGAACTCTACCGAGCTACCGATACGATATGCACCCGAACCGAGTACAATAACCGAACGTTTGTCGCCCTTGTAGTCAACATCATTTTCTACGCCGTTGTATGTAAGGTATAGATAGTTGGTTTGTGCAGGATATTCAGCAGCAAGTGTATCTATTTGTTTTACAACGGGCAAGATACCAAGCTCTTTACGACGGTTGCGTACCTCCATTACCGATGCGTCGATGTTTATCAACTTCTCTTTGAGGCAAGCACGTGCTATTTGGAAGTCTGAGAAACCTTGTTTCTTGGCAATGCGCAACAACTCTTCGGGCACTTCCGACACGTGATTGTATGTCTCCATCTCGTTGGCAGTGTCGATAATGTTGTGCAAGCGTTGCAAGAACCAACGGTCGATCTTGGTCAACTCATGTATTTGGTCGATTGTATAACCTTGACGGAATGCCTTTGAAATAACAAAGATACGCTTGTCGGTAGGAGCGTGCAATGCTTTGTCTATATCGGGTATCACGAGCTCTTTGTTCTCTACAAAGCCGTGCATGCCTTGACCTATCATGCGGAGACCCTTTTGGATAGCCTCCTCGAAGGTACGACCGATAGACATAACCTCACCAACCGATTTCATGCTCGAACCCAACTCGCGGTCAACACCTTGGAATTTACCCAAGTCCCAACGAGGTATCTTACATACGATATAGTCGATTGCAGGCTCGAAGAAAGCGGGAGTAGTCTTTGTTACCGAGTTTTTGAGTTCGGCAAGACCGTAGCCCAAACCAATCTTGGCAGCAACAAAGGCGAGGGGATAACCTGTAGCTTTTGATGCCAAAGCCGAAGAACGGCTCAAACGAGCATTTACCTCAATCACGCGATAGTCTTCGCTATCGGTATCGAAGGCAAATTGTACGTTACACTCACCCACGATACCTACGTGGCGCACAATGCGGATAGCCAATTCGCGGAGCTTTTGACACTCGCTGTTGGTGAGTGTTTGTGTGGGAGCAACAACGATACTCTCGCCGGTGTGAATACCCAGCGGGTCGAAGTTCTCCATATTACATACTGTTATACAGTTGTCGTAGCGGTCGCGCACTACCTCATACTCTATCTCTTTCCAACCTTTGAGCGATTTCTCAACCAAGATTTGGGGTGAGAATGAGAGGGCTTTTTCGCCCAACACGCGCAATTGCTCTTCGTTGTCGCAGAAACCGCTACCCAAGCCACCGAGCGCGTATGCTGCACGGATAATAACAGGGTAACCAAGTTCTTGCGCTGCCTTGTGTGCATCCTCTACCGAGTTTACAGCAACGCTCTTAATGGTTTTTACGTCGATCTCGTCGAGTTTCTTCACAAACAACTCGCGGTCTTCGGTATCCATAATGGCTTGCACGGGAGTACCCAACACTTGAATGTTGTATTTCTCCAATACGCCGCTTTCGTAGAGTTTTACACCGCAGTTCAAAGCTGTTTGACCACCGAAGGCCAACAAAATGCCATCGGGACGTTCTTTTTCGATTACTCGCTCTACGAAGTAGGGAGTAACAGGAAGGAAGTATATCTTATCGGCTACGCCTTCAGATGTTTGCACTGTAGCAATGTTGGGGTTGATAAGTACAGTCTTGATACCTTCTTCCTTCATTGCCTTGAGGGCTTGTGAACCCGAATAGTCAAACTCACCTGCTTCACCAATCTTCAACGCGCCCGAGCCGAGCAACAGAACTTTATTGAATTTCTTAATGTCTAGTGCCATAAGTATGATGATTTATCGGGTTTACAGTAATTTTACAAAATCGTCAAAGAGTATCTCTGCATCAGTAGGACCGCTCGATGCCTCGGGGTGGAACTGAGCCGAGAAGTAGGGGCGATATTTGTGACGGATACCCTCATTGGTATTGTCGTTCATATTGACAAACAAAGGTGCCCAGTCGCTACCCAATGTAGTCTCGTCTACTGCGAAACCGTGGTTTTGTGTAGTGATGTAGCAACGTTGTGTACCCACCTCACGCACGGGTTGGTTGTGACCACGGTGACCATATTTCAACTTATATGTCTTAGCGCCGCTTGCTTTGGCAAGAAGGTGGTTACCCATGCAAATACCAAAGATAGGCTTGTTGTTGTCGGCAATAGTCTTGCGAATGTGTTCAACGGTTGCATCACAGAAGTCGGGATTACCGGGTCCATTGGTGATGAACAGACCGTCGTAGTTGATGTGGCTGTAGTCATAGTCCCAAGGCACACGGATTACGGTAACGTTACGCTCCAACATGCAACGGATGATGTTGTGCTTCACACCACAGTCTACCATCACAACACGCTTGTCGCCGGCTGCATATTCAATAACTTCTTTGCATGAAGCTGCAGCTACAAGGTTGGTGTTGTTGGGATCTTCAATTTCTACATCTTCACAACCTTCTATTACAATCTTACCGGTCATAGAGCCACGTTCGCGGAGGTGCTTGGTGAGGGCACGGGTATCAATGTCGAATATACCTGTTATTTGCTCCTCTTGCAACCATTGAGCCAATGTTTTCTTACCATTCCAGTGGCTGTATTCAAACGAATAATCGGAGATAATCACAGCTTTCACGTGAATATTCTCCGATTCGTAATACTTAGATAGTTTATCAACAAAATCATTAGCGGGAACACCATAGTTACCTATGATGGGATAAGTAAACGCCAACAATTGACCTTTGTAAGAAGGGTCGGTAAGACTTTCGGGATAACCCGTCATGGCCGTATTGAAAACGACCTCACCCGAAACGGACTTATCATATCCGAATGATTTACCTCGGAATATTGTACCGTCGTCGAGAATTAGAGATGCACTTTTAAGAGTACGCATTACGATAGAATATATAGTAGTTAAGAATTATCTTTATTTTATGTATGGTTCTACCGCAGAAACCATGCAAAGATACTAAAACTTTTCTATTTCTCGAGGCTTTGCACACAACTTTTTTATACTATACAACAAATTATTTTCAATATAAAACAATAGCGAGGCAGACCTCTATCGGGTAACTGCCTCGCTATACATTTATATTATATACTTATATTATTTCTTTGCGCTCAAACTTGCACGGCACAAGTAGAAAATTACACCGAGGTAGAGCACCAAGCCAAGAGCTTGTTTCAACACCTCATTTTCGACCCAAGGACAAGTATACTCAAAGCCGGCAAAACGCATGATTGCACTCACTACACCGAGCAATGCACCACCGGCGATGAAGCCAGATGCCAACAATGTACCACGCTCAACGCGTGCTTTGTTAAGCTCGGCATCTTTCGAACGACTACCTACAAACCAACTGATGAGACCACCAATCACGAGAGGTGTATTGAGCTGCAAGGGGATAAACATACCCAACGAGAAGGGCAGGGCAGGAACCTTGCAGAAGTTGAGTATGAGTGCCAATGCTGCACCTATACCATAGAGAGCCCAGGGAGCACCTTCGCCCATCATCAAGGGGTCGATCACAGCAGCCATAGCATTAGCTTGAGGCGCTGCAAGTTCGCCACTTGTAAAGCCATAAGTTTTGTTCATCACAAGGATTACACCACCCACTGTAGCAGCCGACACAAGTGTACCGAGGAACTTCCAAGTCTCTTGCTTGGCAGGTGTTGTACCCAACCAATAGCCCACCTTCAAGTCGGTAATAAAGCCACCCGCCATAGAGAGAGCTGTACATACCACACCACCAATAATGAGGGCTGCAACAATACCGCTGGGGCCTTTGAGACCTATAGCAACGAGCACAACCGATGCAACAATGAGTGTCATCAACGTCATACCCGAAACAGGGTTGCTACCTACAATTGCAATAGCATTGGCAGCCACAGTAGTAAACAAGAATGCAATAATGAGTACCACCAAGAAGGCAACGAGTGCTTGCCACCAGGTATTGATTACACCCATGTAGAAGAACAAGAAAGTGAGTATAAGCGCAAAAATAACGCCTACCACTACATATTTCATTGAAATATCGCGTTGAGTGCGCTCTACATTGGCACCGGCATCGCCACCTTTATTGCCAAGCTCTTGTGCAGCAAGGCCCAGGGCTCCGGTAATAATTTTGCGAGAGTTCCATATACCAATAAGACCGGCCATAGCAATACCGCCAATACCTATGTGACGAGCATAGTCGGTAAAGATTTGCTCGGGTTGCATTGCTGCAATGGCTGGATCTACACCAAGGTGAGGCAACAAAGGTATAATGATAAACCACACAAAGAGCGAACCGGCACAGATAATCATACTATACTTAAGACCGATAATGAAACCAAGGCCCAATACAGCCGAACCTGTATATACACTCAACACCATCTTGGCCTTTGTAGCAACCGCAGCACCAAAGGGGAGGACACGTGTGGTGAGTATTTCGCTCCACCATCCAAATGTCGAGAGACAGAAATCATAGAGACCACCTATCAAACCCGCAAAGATAAGGGGCTTGGCTTGGTTGCCACCCTTCTCACCCGAAATGAGCACCTGTGTAGTAGCTGTAGCCTCAGGGAAAGGATACTTGCCGTGCATATCCTTCACAAAATATTTGCGGAAGGGGATGAGGAACAAGATACCCAAGATACCGCCCAACAGCGAGCTAAGGAATACTTCGATAAAGTTTACAGTAATTTCGGGATACTTCTCTTGCAAGATGTAGAGTGCGGGCAATGTAAAGATAGCACCCGCCACTATCACACCCGAGCAAGCACCGATAGATTGAATAATAACATTCTCGCCAAGGGCATTTTTACGCTTGAATGCACCCGAAAGGCTCACTGCAATGATAGCAATGGGGATAGCAGCCTCAAATACTTGACCCACTTTCAAGCCAAGGTAGGCAGCCGCAGCCGAGAAGATGACGGCCATGACAATACCCCATGAAACCGACCAAGCATTCACCTCGGGATAAGTCTTGTCGGGCGACATAATAGGCTGATACTCCTCGCCCTCCTTCAACTCCCTAAACGCATTTTCGGGCAGTTCGATAGGTTGTTTCTTTTCTTCCATAAGTCTTATTATTAATTAGTTTACAATTTGTACAGTTTTTCACGATACAAATATACGAATAAGCGAGCGAGAAATATCAAGTTTACTTAGATATTTTTCACTGCGAGCGATAGTATATTGGAGGTTTTCCTCAAATATTGTAATAAGCGAGCGAGAAATATCAAGTTTACTTGGATATTTTTCTCCGCGAGCGATAGTTTATTGGGGTGATACAATGCCAACACTCCGTTGGTGCGCACCCTATATTCGCCCGCAAGCGGGCGC
>JAFZFQ010000031.1 GCA_017555825.1 Bacteroidaceae bacterium
ATCCACCGCGCACTATTTACAAGTATACAAAATTGATATACAGCAAATTACAATTAAATATTAAAAAAATATTGGGACAGCAGTGTACCGTTGGTACGTCCCTACCTTCGTCCGCTATGCGGGCGTTTTCTCCCTCTGCCCGTAGGGATAGGGGGAGTGGCTGAAAGCAGAGGGGGTTGGAGGAAGACAGAATATTTTTTAAGACATAAAGACGTATAATGAGAGCATGTACAATAACCCCTCCGTCGCAAGGCGACAGTTGTCTATCGACCAAGTTGCTCATGCTCGCCATAGTCCGTGCAAGCACGGCTCTGCTCTCGCTTAATCGCAACAGTCCCCTATCTCTACGAGCAGAGGAGGAAAAGTATACCACCTGCAAAGAATATGTTCTTATGTTCTTATGTCTTAATAAATTATCCTTATGTCTGTTACGCGGACGCAATAAAATTACGTGCCCTACGTGCGTGCTTCGCACGAGTTTTTACCACGCCTCAGGTTTTTATCGGACACCAATAAATAAAAAACTACAACGGTGTGCCTCGTGACATGAGACACACCGTTGCGATATGCGATAGAAATAATATTTACCTATTACTCACCAAACTTGCGATAGCGCACGCGTTGAGGTTCTACATCGCCCATGCGACGACGCTTGTTCTCTTCGTACTCGGTGTAGGTTCCCTCAAAGAAGAATACCTCTGAGTTGCCTTCAAATGCAAGAATGTGTGTACAGATACGGTCGAGGAACCAACGGTCGTGCGATACTACCACAGCACAGCCGGCGAAGTTCTCAAGACCCTCTTCGAGTGCGCGCAATGTATTGACGTCGATATCGTTGGTAGGCTCGTCGAGCAAGAGCACGTTACCCTCTTCTTTGAGCGCCATAGCCAAGTGGAGGCGGTTGCGCTCACCACCCGAGAGCACACCGATGAGCTTCTCTTGGTCGGCACCGGTAAAGTTGAAGCGCGACAAGTATGCGCGGGCATTCATCTCGCGACCACCCATGCGGAAGGTCTCTTGACCGCCCGAAATAACTTGGTATACGCTCTTTTCGGGGTCGATATCCTTGTGAGTTTGGTCAACGTAGGCAATCTTCACGGTCTCACCTACATCGAAGCTACCCTTGTCTACCTTCTCTTGCTCCATAATGAGGCGGAAGAGTGTAGTTTTACCCGCACCGTTGGGACCTATCACACCTACGATACCATTGGGAGGCAACATAAAGTTGAGGTTGTCAAAGAGAAGTTTCTCGCCATAGGCCTTGGCAACGCCTTGCGCTTCGATAACCTTATTACCCAAGCGGGGACCGTTGGGAATAAAGATTTCGAGCTTCTCCTCGCGCTCTTTTTGATCCTCATTGAGGAGTCGGTCGTATGAGTTAAGACGAGCTTTACCCTTGGCTTGACGGGCCTTGGGAGCCATGCGCACCCATTCGAGCTCACGCTCAAGAGTTTTGCGACGCTTGCTGGCTTGTTTCTCTTCTTGAGCAAGACGCTTGGTCTTTTGGTCGAGCCATGAGGTGTAGTTACCTTGCCAGGGTATACCCTCGCCACGGTCGAGTTCGAGAATCCAACCTGCCACATGATCGAGGAAGTAGCGGTCGTGGGTAATGGCAATAACAGTACCCTTGTATTGTTGCAAGTGTTGCTCAAGCCAGTCGATACTCTCGGCGTCGAGGTGGTTGGTAGGCTCATCGAGCAAGAGGATGTCGGGTTGTTGCAACAAGAGGCGGCACAAAGCTACACGGCGGCGCTCACCACCCGAGAGGTATTTGATTTGTTGATCCTCGGGAGGGCAACGCAATGCATCCATAGCACGCTCCAAGCGGTTGTCTATATTCCATGCGTCGGTAGCATCTATTTGGTCTTGCAACTCGGCTTGGCGGTTGATGAGAGCCTCCATCTTGTCGGGGTCTTCGAGTACCTCGGGATCGCAGAAAGCCTCGTTTACGCGCTCATACTCGGCAAGTATGTCGAGCACGGGTTGCACACCCTCGCGCACTACTTCTATTACGGTTTTCTCGTTGTCGAGCTTGGGCTCTTGTTCGAGATAGCCCACCGAGTAACCGGGTGAGAATACCACCTCGCCCTGATACGATTTTTCTACGCCGGCAATAATCTTGAGCAGGGTAGACTTACCCGAGCCGTTGAGACCGATAATACCTATCTTGGCTCCGTAGAAGAATGAGAGGTAGATGTCTTTAAGTACTTGTTTGTGAGGTGGGAAAACCTTGCTTACACCCACCATCGAAAAAATTACTTTTTTGTCGTCTGCCATAATTTATATGTGTTTTATAGGTAAGTAACGAGCATTGTTTATCATACACGGCACTCGCCACCTACCATAGATTTATCTTACTTTGTACCTGCGGTCTTCACACGGTAGCCACAATTGAGGCGCCCCTTGATGATATTGCCCACCTTGGCTTTGATAAGCTGCTTGCGGATGGGCGAAATATGGTCGATAAATACCTTACCCTCGAGGTGGTCGTACTCATGCTGGATAACACGTGCCAAGTAGCCCTCGATAACCTCATCGTGCTCTACGAAGTTCTCGTCATACCAGTGCATGCGTACCTTTTCGATGCGAGTTACACTCTCGTGTATACCGGGTACACTGAGGCAACCCTCTTCCGAAGTACATTTCTTACCGTCTTCAAGCACCTCAATAGTGGGGTTGATAAGAGTCATTTTCACACCTGCCAACTCGGGATGAGCCTCCGAGCATGGATCTACGTCGATAACCACCAACTTGATAGAGCGACCTATTTGAGGAGCAGCAAGACCTATACCATCGGTAGCATACATCGTCTCATACATGTCGGCTATGAGTTTTTGCAAGTCGGGATAGTCGGCCGTAATGGGTTCGGCCACTTTGCGTATTACGGGATGTCCGTAAAGATAAACAGGAAGTATCATAATTTACTATATTTTTTACTTTCGAGATAATCTTGTAGTATAATCGTGGCACTAATCTCATCTACCAACTCTTTGTTGCGACGAGCCATGCGCCCCAATCCTGCATCGAGCATCGTGCGGTGTGCTATTACCGAGGTGAAACGCTCGTCATAAAGCTCGACCTTCATGTCGGGCAGATGCTTGTGCAAGGTGTTGATAAATGCGGTAACGTGACGCATATTTTCCGACGGCTTGTTATTGACTTGCTTGGGCTTGCCCAGCACAATACACTCTACCGGCTCGCGTGCAATGTAGTTGCGTATAAAATCGAGCAACTCGCCCGAGCCCACTGTTGTGAGACCGTTGGCTATAATCTGCAACGTATCGGTCACAGCAATGCCGCAACGCTTCACACCATAGTCTATTGCCATAATTCGTGCCATTCGGCAAAGATACAATTTTTCTCACGAAAGTACAACTTCACACCTCATTTGCAACACATCGCGTGCTTCTGTGCGATTTAATTCTACAAAAAACAGACTTCGCATTGCGACGAATTGATATTTTTGGCTATCTTTACGGCTGAAACGTGCGTAAAACATATCATTGCGCACACAACACAAAGCAGACAAACACTAAAACCAATACAATATGGTATACAAATTTGTAATTATTTCGGACGAAGTAGATGACTTCAAGCGAGTGATAAAAATAGACTCGGATGCAACCTTCAAGGAGTTGAACGACGCCATTCTCGACTCGGTAGGTTATAGCAACGACCAGATGACCTCTTTCTTTATCTGCGAGAGCGACTGGGAGAAACTCACAGAGATTACCCTTGTAGATATGGGTAAAGAGAGCGATGAGGATATATGGTTGATGGACACAACTCGCATAAGCGACCTTGTAGAAGACGAGGGTCAACGCTTGATGTTTGTATTTGACTACCTCACCGACCGTGCTTTCTTCATGGAGCTACGCGAAACCATCTTTGGCGAGGAACTCGATGCGCCCGTGTGCACCAAGAAGGTGGGCGACGCTCCTACACAAATGGTAGACTTTGAGGAGATAGAGAAGAAAATCGTAGCTCAACAAGCCTCGGGCGACGACCTCGATGCCGACTTCTATGGAGCCGATGAGTATGACATATCGGAGCTTGATGAAGATAGCTTTGGCAGCTACGACCCCACAATGGACTTCTAAGCCATGCCCCTACTACACTATTGAATAACACACACATCTATATTTATGAATAAAAATCTGATAATGATGGGTATAGCAGGCGCAGCAATGCTGTCGGCTTGTAGCTCGATGGAGACTACCCAAGAGACAGTAATAGGGAAACAAGAGATAACCATAGAGAATGGTATCATGACACCCGAAGTAATGATGGCTTTCGGTCGCGTATCGTCGCCCGTAGTATCGCCCGACGGTACTCGCGTATTGTATAGCGTGCAATATGTAGACTATAGCGCCAACAAGAGCAATAACGAATTGTTTGTAGCCCCTATCGACGGCACTCCCGTGAAGATAACCAACACACCCCGTAGCGAGGGCAATGCAACATGGCTCGACGATAACACCATAGCATTTACCTATGCCGACGAGAACGGTGTACCCCAAGTGTGGCGCATGAATGCCGACGGTAGCAACCGCGTGAAAATGTCGTCTATGGAACAAGGCGTAGAGGGATTTCTCTTCTCGCCCGACCGCTCACAAGTGATACTCATTGCCCCCATTTCGTTGCACAACAAGGCGGTAGACAAGTATGCCGACCTTCCCAATGCTACAGGTCGCGTAATAGACGACCTCATGTATAAGCACTGGGACGAATGGACCGAGGCAATACCCCACCCCTTCTTGGCACAAGTTGAGGGCAACACAATTGTCAATCCTCGCGACATCGTAGAGGGTGAGCCCTACGAAGTACCCATGCGTCCCTTTGGTGGCTCAGAGTCGTTTGCTTGGGCTCCCGATGGCAAGTCGCTTGTATACACCAGCCGCAAGAAGACAGGCATGGAATATGCACTCTCGACCAACAGCGACCTCTATCTCTATAATATTGAAGATGGCACTACTCGCAATCTCACCGAGGGCATGATGGGCTATGATACCAACCCCATTTTCTCGCCCGACGGCAACTACCTTGCCTGGACAAGCATGGAGCGCGACGGCTACGAGAGTGACAAGAATCGCTTGTTTATCCTCGATATGCAAAGTGGCGAAAAGACCTATCTCACCGAAGATTTCGACTACATTGTAAACACATTTGCATGGGCTCCCGACGCCAGCATGATATACTTTACATCGCCCTATCAAGGTATGGTGCATGTATTCAGCGTAGCACTCAACGGCCTTGCCATACAACAAATTACCGATGGCTACTATGACTATGCTGCCGTATATCCCGCCGCCAACAACAAACTTGTGACACAACGTCACTCACTCTCGCAACCCGACGAAATATACATCGTAGACCTCGACACACGCGAGGTAACCGACCTCTCTCGCGAAAACGAGGCATTGCTCGCACAAATAGAGATGGGCAATGTAGAGGAGCGTTGGGTACCCACCAGCGACGGCAAGAAATTGCTCGCTTGGGTGGTATATCCTCCCCACTTCGACGCATCGAAGAAGTATCCCGCTGTGCTCTACTGCCAAGGTGGTCCTCAAAGCCCCGTGAGCCAATTCTGGTCATATCGCTGGAACTTGCAACTCATTGCATCGCAAGGTTACATCGTGGTAGCCCCCAACCGTCGTGGCTTGCCCGGTTTCGGTCAAGAGTGGTTGGAGCAAATAAGCAAGGACTACGGAGGCCAATGTATGCGCGACTACCTTGCCACTGCCGACAATATCAAGGCTGAGCCTTTTGTTGACAAGATGGGTGCTGTAGGCGCCAGCTTCGGTGGCTTCTCGGTATATTGGTTGGCAGGTCATCACGAGAAACGCTTCGATGCCTTCATTGCACATGCCGGAATCTTCAACCTCGAACAACAATATATGGAGACCGAGGAGATGTGGTTTGCCAATTGGGACATGGGTGGCGCACCTTGGGACAAGACCAACGCCATTGCACAACGCACATTTGCCAACTCACCCCACCGCTTCGTAGGCAACTGGGACACTCCCATCCTATGCATCCACGGCGAGAAAGACTACCGCATCCTTGCATCACAAGGTATGAGCGCCTTTAACGCTGCCAAGTTGCGCGGTATTCCTGCCGAGTTGCTCATCTTCCCCGACGAGAACCACTGGATACTCAAGCCCCAAAACGGTCTTCTCTTCCACCGCACATTTATCGGTTGGCTCGACCGTTGGTTGAAACCTGCTGAGTAAAACAACTCAAACATACCCTTCGAGACCTTGCCACACGGCAAGGTCTCGTTTTTTAAGGGTACAACTACACACTGATAACAAGCATGTTGCAAGAAACAAGAAAAATAAATAAAAGAAAATACGCCAAAAATTTGCACAAATTACAATAGAAGTGTATCTTTGCATCGCATTTGGCAAAACGACCTCGTGTCGACCCTGAAGGAAGGATGGGTGAGTGGCTGAAACCACCAGTTTGCTAAACTGACGTACTCGTAAGGGTACCGGGGGTTCGAATCCCCCTCCTTCCGCAAAACGCTATCACCAACATGGTGGTAGCGTTTTTTGTTTATGTGATAGTATTGATGTACATTTGCACACAACTTACAACAAGCAACATGAAAAAGAGATATATTTTACTTGCTATCGCAGCCCTCGTCATCATGGCAGGTGCCGGTATAGGTGGCTACACATATAAAAAATTGGTAAAAGACCCCATCACCGATGCCGACCATGTAATAAAGGTGTATATCACCCCCGATATGTGTCGCGACTCGCTATGCGCGATATTGTCGCAACAGATAGACCCCGTCAAGGCATCACAGATAGTAGATTGGATGTATAACGACGAGTATGACGCATCGACACGCAAAGGCTACTTTGAGCTGAAAGGTTCTACCTCGATATACCGCGCAGCACGCCGCTTGGCTGCCGGAAGCCAAACTCCTGTAAAGTTTACCTTCAACAACCTGCGCCTCACCGAGCAACTCATAGAACGTGCCGACGAGTGCCTGTATATGTGCAGCGACTCGTTGTCGGCTATACTCAGCGATGAGGCTCAATGCGCCGAGTATGGCTTCACCCCCACTACTATCAAGGCGATGTTCCTGCCCGACACATACGAGTTCTATTGGACAGTATCGCCCCAACGATTTGTAGAGCGCATGCACGAGTATTACGAGCAATATTGGAACGACGAGCGCCGAGCCAAAGCCCGCAAAGCAGGCCTTACTCCGCTTGAAGTATCGGTACTTGCATCGATTGTAGAAGAAGAGACTGCTATGCGCGACGAAATGCCTATCGTGGCAGGTCTATACCTCAACCGCCTGCGTCGTGGCATCCCGCTGCAAGCCGACCCTACAGTTAAATATGCCGTGGGCGACTTCTCCTTGCGACGCATCCTCAACAAGCACTTGGAGACACCTTCGCCCTACAACACTTATCTCAACACGGGTCTACCCCCTGCCCCCATTCGCATACCCTCAAAGGCTGCGATTGAAGCTGTACTCAACTACCGCACACACAACTATCTATATATGTGTGCCAAGGAGGACTTCTCGGGCTATCACAACTTTGCCACCACGCTGAGCGAGCACAACCGCAACGCTGCGCGCTACCACTCGGCACTCAATCGCCGTGGCATTAAGTAGAGCTATCTAATAAAGAGGTAAAGTACATATAATTGTGCCAGCAGAAAGAGTGGTACAAGCACTACAAAACGCGCGTGTCGCGTTTTGTGGCGAAACATATACATGGCCACTGTTGCGCCCAATGCTCCGCCCATAAGGGCTATACCCAGCAACAGACGCTCGGGTATGCGCTCGGCTCGTCGGCGCGCACGCACCTTGTCACTTCCATACAGTCCAAAGGAAATGATATTGACAAAGAGCAGCAGAAGAGCAACAAACAACATCATGCTAAGCGATTATAGACCTATAGTCGTATCTCCTCCTCGGCCCAACGACCATTGTGCAACTCCCACACCTTTTTGATACCGGCATCGTGCAGTATCCGGAGGGTCTCGTATCGACCCGAGTCAATTTTATCAATATCGTGACAATCGGAATTTACGACCAAGTTCAAGCCCAACTGTCGCACCAATGGCAACCACTCAACTCCCGGGAAGATGCGATTGAATTGCTCCAGCGCTTTGGTATTGACCTCAACAAGAAAGTCGCCACCCTTCAACGAACGAATATGGTTGTAGGCAAGATTTTCGTACCACGACTCCTGCAAAATTGAGGGCTCAAACTGCGAGGCATTGAGAGCAATCTTATCGGGATGCGCTACAATATCGAAATTGCCACACTTCACCAGCAGACGACTCTTCTCGTAGAAGAGCTCTACAATGCGACGTATATCGCCACCAAAGCATTCGTGAGCAGCCTCACGGAAACGCTCGAATGCGCCATCGGTACACATCCACTCACCACGGTCATTGGCTACAAAGTGTACTCCGCCTATAGTGTAATCGGTGGGCAGTGTAGCATAGAACGGCAAGCGCGGGTTGCGCACCTCATCGAGATAGTCTATCTCCAATCCCACATACAACTCTATGTACTTACCATATAGAGCACGCAGACGGGCAAACTCCTCAAAATACTTACCATAGGTATCGGGCTGTAGCGACTTGACAGGAGGCATAGGAAACGTCGTGTGAGATGTCACTCCATAGGCTGTCATGCCACACTCTATAGCCGACTTGACAAACTCCTCCATTGCACCACGACCGTCACAGAAATTGCAGTGCGAGTGATAATTGGTATGATTATATTTCATTACTTCTATTCTTTTTACTTACTACACAAAGTGCGCTTAAAACGAACAAACAACAGCGCAAATATTGTTGCTACACCCAAGCCTACGCCTACCGAGAGATGATAGTTGAGCGACAATCCCTCGGGGGCAAACATAATATAAGAGACACATACCACAGTCATAAAAAGAGCTGGTATAAGTGTCATAAGATAACTCATACCTCGACGCTCGCGTGCCAAGAAAACCGTAAGCGACCAGAAGGTAAATACCGATAGGGCTTGATTACTCCAGGCAAAGTACCGCCACAGGATATTGAAGTCTATCATCATGATAAAGGCCGAAAGTAGAAATATAGGAATGGTAATGAGCAATCTGTTGCGCATAGACGACTGCTCAATATGCAAGAAGTCGGCAGCAATGAGGCGAGCCGAGCGCAGAGCAGTATCGCCCGATGTTATGGGAGCAAAAATCACGCCCAATAGAGCCAGAAATCCGCCAAGTGAGCCCAACCACGTTACTGAAATATCGTTGACCAGAACGAGAGGTTTATTGCCATTTTCGGCCAAATAAGAGGCCAATCCCTCATACGATCCTGTGAACGCTACGGCAGCCGCAGCCCATATCAGCGCCAACACACCTTCCGTAACCATTGCTCCATAGAATATGGGACGACCCATCTTCTCGTTTTTCAAGCAACGTGCCATCAGAGGCGACTGCGTAGCATGGAAGCCCGACACAGCTCCACATGCAATAGATATAAACATCATGGGGAATATGGGCAAACTATCGGCTTGCGGATGTCGGTTGTGCAAGCCATCGGTTATCTCGGGCAGGGCATCCATATTGAAAAACAATACTACCAACACACCCATCGCCATGAAGAGCAACGCTACACCAAAGAGAGGATAAATCTTGCCTATAATCTTGTCGACAGGCAACAGTGTTGCCAAGAGATAGTATACAAATACCAATATAACAAACCACCATTGTAGTGGCATGATATTGTCTATAGCCTGCACCCATGCGGGCATTACACCATCATCACCCGCAACATATTGCGTAAAAATTGCGGTTATGATTTCGGCCGGATTGATTACAAATACAGCACCCACCAGTATGAGAAGCAAGAGCGAAAAAAGACGCATGAGTTGCTTCACACCATTGCCCAACTCATTGCCCACAATCTCGGGCAGACTTACACCACCTCGACGCAACGAAATCATACCAGAGAGATAGTCGTGTACAGCACCGCCAAAGATAGTGCCAAATACAATCCATAAATAGGCAGCCGGGCCATACAGCACACCCATAATAGCACCAAAGATGGGCCCCAGGCCGGCAATATTGAGAAACTGAATGAGAAATATGCGCCACGAAGGCAAGGGCATATAGTCTACGCCATCGGCCATAGTAACAGCCGGTGTTGGACGCGACGGGTCTACACCAAAGACGCGATCGACCACTGCACCATAGAGAAAATATCCGCCAATAAGCGCACACAATGCTACGAGAAATGTTATCATACTATACTGCGTTTAAAATCATAAGTTGTGATGTATTGGGCAAAATTACTATTTCTTGCACGAATATCGAATAACGCAACGGCTATTTTACAAACACTGATGTTTTTTTATATGAGATAATACTTTTTAATGCCACAATGTGAGGTCTTTGAGCCAAATTCGCCCGCGTAAAAAAATACTTGTCAAGACCCCAAAATCGCGCCCACAGATACCTATATAGACGAAAACTTGACAAGCGGTCTTTTTTGCGACCGTATATATAGGTATAGCTCACCACTCTATACCGCATAATCCACTATGAACCGAGAAAAAATAGAACATCTGTTGAGCAAGCATCACCACACACTCTCGCATGTGGCGCAACAATACACCACGCTTGTTGAAGATGCTGAAGACCTACTACAAGACACCTTGCTACTGCTGTGGGAGCGTTCCGAGCAGTACATCGACATAAACTTTGCAGGATATTGTTACACACTGCTGCGCAACCTCTATCTCAACAACTCTCGCCACATCAATATAATAGAGGGAGTAGAAGACTTGACCCGATATGAGTACTACGATGAAGAATACCTATCGGACTACAAAGACATACTGCACAGTATAGAACAGCTACCACAGTGCAATGCCACAGCCATGAAATTATATATCGAAGGCTACCGATATGAAGAGATTGCAACACAGCTACACATAAACATTGGCACGGTAAAGAGTCGCATATCGCGTGCGCGCACACAGCTAAAAGCCGAGCTGAATGACTATTACCCACACAAGCCTCTACCACAAAAGCACAAAACAAGACAAAACGTCATTTAAATATGTTAATTTTGACATTTTGACATGTTAATTTTGTCAGAAATTTTACACTTACAACCAATGGCACAGATATTGAAATTATATAAGCGTAGGCCGATAGCCCCGCGGGCAAGGCCACAAAGAAAAAGAATAAATAAACTAACAAAAAACATAGGAGACTATAACAATGAAAAACGTAAGACGCTACAACTCTGTATTTGATGTACTTAATGATGTGTTTGACAACGAAGCATGGATGTCACGCACCACAGGTGGAGCCATTCCCCCTATCAACATTATAGACAGCGAGCATCAATATGAACTCGAATTTGCCGTTCCGGGCATGAAAAAAGAGGATTTCTGCATACAGATTGACACTAACGATCAACTTGTAGTATCGACCGAGAAGCCTGCACAAGCTCGCGAAGAGAAACGCTATTTGCGTCAATCTTTCCGCACATCGGCCTTCCGCCAAAGTATCGTGATGCCCGACGATGTAGATCGCAACAAAATAAGTGCCCGCGTAGATAGTGGCATACTCTACATCACACTACCCAAGCTCAAGCCCGAGGTAGTAAAGCCCGAAGTTCGCACCATAGGCATTGCCTAAGAGATATAGTGAGCACACACGCTCACACAAGAAGACAAGAACATAAGTTTGTATTCTATTTAGTTTAGTTTGGTTTGTATTTTTCAAGAAAGGAGGGTGGCCACTCGCGATGAGTAGCCACCCTCGACTATTTTACAGTGTTATTATTTTTTACTTGCTTTAATTTCTAAGGTATACATATCACCATCAATATTCACCCGAGGATGCAAATATAGCATATTACTTATGACATCAATTTCTATAGTTGCCTCAGACACCTTTTCGTGCATCAACGAATAAGACTTATCGGAATTGCGCTTCACTGTATAACTGCTCGCTTCTCCAAAGAACTCTACACCATTGGCCTCTATGACTTGTACAGCAACATGTCGCTGATCAATTCTATGCAACTCTACCTTAATATCTTTATACGTCTCGATAGTTTTACCATTCAATTTCAACACACCATTACCCACATAAACACCGGCTAAATTGACTCCCAAATCCTTAAAAGTCTTTGTACTCTTACTACCAAAAGACTTGGTACTTGTCGAATAATTTTGCTCCTTAACTTCATCTTTTTCCACTTTAACTTCCGGAGCAACTTCCAATGCAACATCTGTTTGCAACGGAACAGATTGAACATACTCAATATTGGGACGTTGGAATTGAAAGCTATTATTGGTTGCTTGCGTGGGGAGATATTTGAAATTATAGACATGGTCAAGTTGTTCTTGTCTTGAACGACCTACTCCAATCATCGGACACCCCACAGCCATTGCGCCTAGTCCACTGCTAACCATAATCGCACCAAGCTCCTCATCTCCTGCAAGAAGCGCAACTAATCCTGCAAGTTCAACAACAGCACCACCACCGAATACAGTATATCCACACCATTCTGTTACTGCCGACCCTGCATAACTTTGCTCCTTAAAATCAAGAGCAAATGGAACCATAAGCTCAGAGTCAGGCCCTTGAGCAAGCAAATAAGGATAATACGCATCACTTTGCAACTCAACTTCTACAACACCAGAACTATTGATTGTTCCAAGTATAACTCGCCCCGGAGTAAATATTTTTGTATCAGGCGCACCCGTTACAAAAAACTTTTGTGTGGTTGAACAAGATACACCGAGTGCACATACCACAACTACTATAATTGTCTTTATAAGTTTCATAATTATTTGTAATCTTTTAAACTACCTTCTTGTTTTACATCTTTTACACCTGCTTGAGAAGGTATATTATTTACAAAATAGAGTATATAACATGGCTCATATAGTGCTTCGGGCTTATCTAAATATAGCTGTTGCAGAGCTTTATTTACACGACCATGTTCATTCACATTTTCAACTATTTGCGAATTCACAAAAAAATCTGTTACTATTTTGTCGTATGTTACACCGTTATCTACTGAGTAGGTAACGCATACACTAAAACGATATGGAGACTCTTTAGGATTATCTACATTAAAAGATTGTACTGCATTTTTTAAGTGATATGTTCCAACATTTGAAACTGAAAAGTTTTTTGACATAACCCCTACGCCTTTCGGGCCTAATGTAACTTGTGGAAGGTCTGCAATATAAGTAGTATTAGAAATAGATTGCCCATAAGTATCTGAGCCACCTACATTAACACCACTGAGAGCACCACCAAGAATACCTCCTACACCAAAGGCACGAGCAACACTACCTAAATTAACCGAAGCTCCTGATGTAGAAGATGAAATATCAGTCGTGGTTGTAGTCCTTACAGTTGGATCATAATAAGAATAGGATTTCCCGTCCGTATCCACAAGGAAAGATTTTGTTTGGTCTATAATCATCACTTCGTCGGTGTTATTACGAACAGCAACAACTATTTCTCCTTTTGGTGTAAATCCATAACCAACAGAAATCACAGCATCCTCTGGAATTGTTTCATGAAATTCCGTCGTGCGTATTGATTGATATGCAACCTTTGTTGTGGATAGTTTTGCCGTAGAACAAGACACCAAACTCATCAATACACCAACTACGCAAAACGACAATTTAAAAAGTCTTTGTAGCATAATTAATAGAAGTCCTAAGGTCTCCTCTGAATCGGACGCTATATAAAAAAAATGACGTGGGAGACTGTACCATTACTCGTCCCACGTATCAAGGCCTTCGCATGCCCACTCAATCAGAACGAGCAACGAAGAAGCCCACGTCGATATGTAATCATACACTATCGAATATATGCAACTACGCATATACCGAATACATGTTGATATAAACATACCTAGCAGACATCTACCGTTGCTTTATTTGATTGAGTTTAGAAGTTGCGAAGTTCTGATACGTCAAACAAAGCGTTAGTAAACGCCATTCAATAATAAAAACACACTCTTAGCTACATATAGCCAACAGAGTTTTGCAAATTTACTTTTTTTTGCCAACTATTCCATTTAGAGCATGGTAAAACGAGTTTTATTATACTTTATTAACACTACGACGTATATACAAAAAAAAGCCCGACATTACTGTCGAGCTTTCTGAGCCTCTTGTCGGATTCGAACCAACGACCCCGAGATTACAAATCACGTGCTCTGGCCAACTGAGCTAAAGAGGCATGGAAGGGTAAGCTTACCACATCGCACCGCTACGACCTACTACCCTTGCTACGGTCAAGTCCTGGGGGGATTCACAGGGAGCTGGTCGTGTAGGACTTACCCGGGCACAAAGGTACTGCTTTTTTAATTATCTGCAAGCGTTTTGAAGAAAAATTTTCACTTTTTTCCCACCTTTATTACAGATAATTGATTTACAGATATTTACAAGCATTAAAAATTTGACATTTTTTACTCAATAATTTGTCTTATTGCGCTACAAGATGCGATTTTGCCATTTTCCGTACTTGAAATAGAGTACCGAACCGAGCAAAATCATGCTCCAATAGACATATTCTACCGACCAACACACTGCAACATCGGCTCGGAGAGTAAAAATAATGACATAAATGGCTATCGAATATAGCACCGTAGACACAATCTCTATACCCAATGCCAAGCGCGTATTGCCCGTGCCCGACACAGAGTGAAAGAAGATACACGCAGGGATAGCTATAAGATTGAAGCCAAGCATGACGTATACTGATGCTACCGAGCCCTGCAGGATATTGACATCGTTGGTAAAAACACTCATAAATGTTTGCGGTATAATAGCTACAATAACCACCAATGGCACAATCACAGCATAGGCCATCGCCACACATCGACGTATTATATACATAACATCATGCGCTCGCGATGCTCCAAGTGCATTGCTTACAAGCGTGCTTGCCGTAGAGGCAAATGCCAGGATGGGCATAAACAGGAGCGACGAGCCACTGCGCACGATATTAGTAATAGCAAGCTGCTCCTCACCCAGGTGCTCGATGGCTAAGAAGAAGACAAACCACACGGCATGGGTGAGAAAGTTTTGCAACATAGTCCACACCGACAACGAGAGTATGCCGCGTATAATATCGGACGAGAACTTCAATTGCAAGCTGAAGCCATAGTATTTCAAGTCGAGCTTCATGATGGCATATATCACAAAGTGCAGCATAGCCAATCCCTCGGCTATAACCGAGCCTATAGCCGCACCAGCAATGCCCATAGGTGGCACACCCAGCGCGCCAAAGACAAATATATAATTGAATACGACATTGGCCACTGTGAGGATGATAGAGTTCCACATCAATACACCCGTGCGCGTTACACCCACAAAAAAGGCTCTACACATAACACTCACAGCCGCAAAGAGCAATCCCCATATACGCAAATCGAGATAGTCGACACACGCCTCATATATCTGAGGAGAGGAGACAATACTCGACAGGAGCATGGGCGAGAAGAACTTCGACAATAATACAAAGAGAGCCGATACACCCACGAGGAAGAATATACCCTGCATGACAATATCGCCTATCTTGGCATAGCTACCCTCTCCATTGCGACGACCTATGAAAATCTGCGCACCTATACTGAAGCCAAAGATAGCCATGAAGATTGCAAGATAGTATACCGACACAAGCGCCGTAGCACCCAACTCTATTTCACCCACACGCCCCATATAGGCCGTATCGGTAACGTTGATGAGTGTCTGCATCACCAGACTGATGAGTATAGGATAGGCAATGTGCCATATATCGCGATATTTATACATAATTAAATATTAAAGCAAAAAAAGACAGGCTCACCTCAAGTAGCACATGAGATGAGCCTGCTGTATTACAACTTCTATTATACCAATTTGTTTGTTTGAGTATCGGGGAAAACCACTTTGGGCTCAAACGTACGAGCCTCTTCGGCATCCATCCAAGCGTATGCCATGATGATAACTACATCACCGGGTTGCACCAAGCGTGCAGCAGCACCATTGAGGCACACCACACCCGAACCACGCTCACCACGGATCACGTATGTTTCAAATCGAGCACCATTGTTATTATTAACGATAGATACTTTTTCGTTGGCAATAATGCCGGCAGCATCCATCAAGTCCTCGTCGATAGTAATACTGCCAATATAATTCAAGTCGGCTTGTGTCACCGTTACGCGGTGTATTTTTGACTTTACAACTTCAATATACATTGTGTGTAGATTTTGTGTGTTATCTATTCAAGCTATCAGGGGCGACAATAGGCTATATTATCAATGAGACGCACCTCGCCGTTGTAGACTGTGATGCAACCCACTATAAAATTACTGTCGTTCCAATCCTTTACAGGCAACAAAGATATACCATCGACGATTTCATAATACTCAACTTTCATTTCGTCTACAGTATTGATGGTGTCGACAACATAGTTTATAGTCTCTGCTACGGTATGAGTCTTGGCATACTCAAGGCTGGCAAACAGTGTCTCGGCAATACGGGGCGCATTGCTACGTTGGGCTGCGGTAAGGCGCGTATTGCGACTACTCAACGCCAAGCCATCGGCCTCACGCACGATAGGACAAGAGACAATGTCTATATCAAACTGTAATTGAGCGGCCATAGCGCGTATTACAGCTATTTGTTGGAAGTCTTTCTCACCAAAGTAGGCGCGATGAGGAGCCACCATATCAAAAAGTTTGCTCACAATTTGTGCCACACCATTGAAGTGTCCGGGACGGAAACGACCCTCCATCACCTCGGCAACTGTACCCAACTCAAAGACGCGAGTGTCGGGCTCGGGATAGACCTCCTCGACCGAGGGAGTAAACACATAGGTACAGCCGGCTTTTTCGAGCATAGCACAGTCGGCTTCGGGCGTACGAGGATAGAGTTCCAAGTCGCGTTTATCATTGAATTGAGTAGGATTGACAAAAACACTCACTACGGTGATGTCATTCTCGGCTACACAACGCTCTACGAGCGAAATATGACCGACATGCAAGGCACCCATTGTGGGCACAAGACCCACCTTTTTCCCTTCATTGCGCGCGGCATCAACAAGCTGGCGCAACTCGGCTACTGTTGTAATTCTTTTCATGACTCAGTGTCGATTGTAAAATTGATGCAAAGGAAATAAATAAACTACAAACAGCGAAACTAAAGACAATAAAATTTCACGAAAAGGGCACAATTTATGTAGCACAGCGGTAAAATTTTAAGAAAATTGGGTTTTAATCTGTGTTAAGTCTCGTAAAATTTGGATGACATAGCAATTTTTTTTATTATCTTTGCATCGGTTACGTGTATCTATACATGATTACACACCCAACAAACACGAAGAAAAGAATCATGAGCAAAGCAAAAGTCTTATTTATAGCCCAAGAAATGACACCTTACATGCCCGAAAACGAGCTTGCTAAGACATGTCGCGAGTTGCCCCAAGGCATACAAGAGAGAGGTCATGAAATACGCGTTTTTATGCCTAAATATGGCAACATCAACGAGCGACGCAACCAGTTGCATGAGGTAAAGCGCTTGTCGGGTATGAATTTGATTATAGATGATACCGATCACCCTCTTATCATCAAGGTAGCCTCAATACAATCGGCTCGTATGCAGATCTACTTTACCGACAACGACGACTACTTCCAACGTCACATAGGCGAGGTAGCCGACGAGGCCAATCGCGAAGACAACGATGAGCGCAGTATCTTCTTTGTACGTAGCGTCATGGAGACCGTAAAGAACTTCCGTTGGGAGCCCGACATCATCCACTGCCACGGATGGTTGGCATCATTGGGTCCCATCTACACCAAGAAATCGTATGCCGACGATCCTTGCTTCCGCAACTCTAAGATTGTCGTTTCGCTTTACGACAACAAGTTTACACGCCCCTTCGATGCACGTTATGCCGAGAAGCTCATCTTCCGCAACATCACACCTGCCGACATTCCCTTTGCATCGGGCGACGAAGTAGACTTTATTACACTCAACAAATTTGCAATCGACTATGCCGATGGTGTAATAGCCGGTAGTGAAAATGTAGACCAAGAGCTCATTGATTACGCCATTGCACAAGGCAAATTGTTCCTCCCCTATCAAGCCGAAGAGACTCGCAACGACGCTGTTGACGAGTTCTACGAAAAAGTGTGGAACAACAACAATCAATAATATAACAAGATGATAAAAATATTGAAGTACCTGACAGTCTTGTGCTGTTGCATATCGCTCATTGCATGCGATGATGAAATAACAACCATAGGCTCGTCACTCAACGACTCATTGATAGAAATCACAGTCGACTCTACAACAATAAAGCTATCGGGCGTATCGGTTTTTAACGATAGCATATTGGGTCGTACCACCGACCCCCTTATAGGCAACCTCACTGTCGAAGGCTACGTCAAATTGCGAACAGGCTATCTCACGAAATTTATGCCCACACTCAACATCGACACTACCGACGTTAAGCCCAGCACTCTCGACTC